>JALYQH010000148.1 GCA_030855945.1 Pseudomonadota bacterium
CGCGGACATCGCCGGCCGTGCGGGCGAAATTGCCGGCCCCGACGGCCGCGGTGCCTGCAATCGGAACCGGGCGCGCCTTGGCCTGGCATAGCGCCGGCATCTGAAGCCCGGGCCGCGGTTCCGCGATCGCATTGGCGACAGCGGTGCGAGTGGCGGTGACCGCGGCGGGAATGGCGGCGGCCTTGAGGTCGGTGGCAAAGGTCTTTCCGTCCCAATACCAGCGCTGGTCGGCCACATGACCCGACATCATCACCGCGGAACG
This sequence comes from Pseudomonadota bacterium, assembly GCA_030855945.1. GTDB lineage: Bacteria > Pseudomonadota > Alphaproteobacteria > Sphingomonadales > Sphingomonadaceae > Sphingomicrobium. The sequence continues at coordinate 263 of JALYQH010000148.1, forward strand.
ATCCTTCCCCGCCACCGCGACATTGCGCGCGCCGGGGGCGGCCCGCTTGAGCAGGTCGCCGAGCGTCGGCACCCGCAGATGATAGGGGCTGACGGTGTAAGCGCTCGACGAACTGCCGGCGACCCGTTCGTCCTCCGAACAATAGACGCCCTTGTCGGAGCGGGCCTGCGTCAGGTCGTACCAGTGATTGGCGATAATCCCGGTGCGCGACGGCCGCGATCCGGTCATGATCGTCGAGTGGCCGGGGCAGGTCTCGCTCGCATTATGGCTTTGATAGCCGTTGCGAAACACGGTCCCCCGCGACAATCGCCCGATCCCGCCGAACAGCAGCGGGCGATATTGCTCGAACAGGTCCGACGACAATTGGTCGATCGAAAGTGCGACGATCAGCTTGGGCGGAGGCGATGGCGGGGGTCCGGGTGGCATGATCGGGGGTGTCGCAAGCGCCGCTGCGGGAAGCAGCGCCCCGAGGAGGAAAGCCAGTTTACGCATAATCACTTTCCCTCTGTCCACGCGATCATTCGGCCAGTTTCGCCTTCAGCCGCTCGTTGATGACCTGCGGGTTGGCCTTGCCCTGCATCGCCTTCATCGTCTGGCCGACGAAGAAGCCGAACAAGGCCTCCTTGCCCGCCTTATATTGCATCACCTTGTCGGTGTTGGCGGCGAGGATCGCGTCGATCGCACCGTCGATCGCGCCGGTGTCCGACGTCTGCCTGAGCCCGCGCTCCTCGACGATCTTGCCCGCGCCATCACCAGTTTCGAGCATAATCTCGAACACCTGCTTGGCGAGGCTGCCCGAAAGCGTCTTGTCCGCGACCAGGCTGAGCAGTTCGGCGGCACCGGCGGGGCTGACCGGGCTGTCGGCGAGCGTCCGGCCCATGCGGTTGAGCGCCCCGAACAGCTCCGACGCGACCCAATTGGCCGCTTGCGCCGGCGGGGCGCCCGCTTCGAGCAAGGCGTCGAACCAGCGCGCGGTCTCGACTTCGGCGGTCAGGATCGATGCGTTATAGGCGCCGATGCCCATCGCCTCGAACCGCTTGCGCTTGGCGTCGGGCAGCTCAGGCAAGCTCGCGCGGCATTCCTCGAGAAATTCCTCATCGAGCTCCAGCGGAAGCAGATCGGGATCGGGGAAGTAGCGGTAATCGTGCGCATCCTCCTTCGACCGGAGCGTCCGGGTGATATTCTTGTCCGGATCGTAAAGCCGGGTTTCCTGGGCGACCGCCCCGCCCTCCTCGATCAAATCGACCTGCCGCCGCGCTTCGGACTCGACCACCGCCATGACGAACCGTACCGAATTGACGTTCTTGGTCTCGGTCCTCGTACCGAGTTCTCCGCCCGGTTTGCGCACGCTGACATTGACGTCGGCGCGCATCGAGCCTTCCTCCATATTGCCGTCGCAGCTGCCAACGTAGCGGAGGATTGCCCTGAGCTTTCGGACATACGCGCCTGCTTCGGCTGGAGAACGCATGTCGGGCTTGGAAACGATTTCCATCAGCGCCACGCCCGAGCGATTCAGATCGACGTAGCTCATCGTCGGATGCTGGTCGTGCATCAGCTTGCCCGCGTCCTGCTCGATATGGATGCGCTCGACGCCGATCGATTTGGCGCTGCCCTCATCCTTTTCGTCGACCAGCACGGTGACTTCGCCCTCGCCGACGATTGGGTGGTAAAGCTGCGAAATCTGATAGCCCTGCGGCAGATCGGCGTAGAAATAATTCTTGCGGTCGAAGCGCGACCATTTGTTGATCTGCGCTTCGATCGCCATTCCGGTGCGCACCGCCTGGCGGATGCATTCGCGGTTGGGAACCGGCAGCATCCCGGGCATCGCCGCGTCGACCAGGCTGACCTGGGTATTGGGCTCGGCGCCGAAGGTGGTCGCCGCGCCGGAGAAGAGCTTGGCGTTGGAGGTGACCTGGGCGTGGACTTCGAGCCCGATCACTACTTCCCATTCGCCCGTCGTGCCAGTGATGCGATATGGGTTCATTTCTTGTCTCGCTTCGAACCGTGCTTGGCGTAAAAGGCGTCAAGGATGCGCTTCCTTTTTTGGTCGCTCGCCTTGTCGGATTCTGGGCCAAAAACAGGGCCAGCCAGCCCCCCCAGTGAGGCCAAAAACGACAGCAGTTCACCGAGCCACTTCACCACCACTTCTCCGCTCGTGCCGTAAAGCCAGCGCGTTCCTCGATCGCTAGAGCTGCGTTGAGCACGCCGTCCCTTGACTGCTACCGAGTCTTTTACGGCGTCGGCGTCAAGCGAGGAAGGTGAATTTCCGCCGGCGCCGCATTGACACTCACACCGGGCGGAACGTCTTTGACGACGAGGGCATTCGCGCCAATCCGCGCGCCGTCACCAATC
>JALYQH010000156.1 GCA_030855945.1 Pseudomonadota bacterium
AGCCCGACGCCGTGGTCCGCCAGTCCGAGCGTTTCGCGCTCTACGAACGCGAATTCGACCGCCTCAAGGCGGCGGGCCGCGTCTATGCGTGTTACGAGACCCCCGACGAGCTCGACCTGCGGCGCAAGGTGCTGCTCGGACGTGGGCTGCCGCCGGTCTATGAACGCAAGCCTGAAGGTGCCGCCATTCCGGAAGGCGTCGCCTCGCACTGGCGCTTCAAGCTCGACCATCGTGCCCCGATCGAGTGGGAAGACCTTGTCCGCGGCGACCAGAAATTCGATCCCGCGCTGATCAGCGACCCGGTGATCCGCCGTGCCGACGGCAGCTGGCTCTATTTGCTGCCGAGCGTGATCGACGACGTCGACTTGGCCGTCACTCACATCGTCCGCGGCGAGGATCATGTCTCCAATAGCGCCACGCAAATCCAGATGTTCGAGGCGCTCGGGTCCGCGCCGCCCCGTTTTGCCCATGAAGCGCTGCTTGTCGCGGCGGAGGGCAAGCTGTCCAAACGGCTGGGCTCGACCGGCATCGACGCGCTGCGCGAAGCCGGGATCGAGCCGCTTGCCTTGCTGTCGCTGCTCGCCCGGCTGGGCACGTCGCAACCGGTCGAGGTCCGCGCGCGGCTTGCGGAGCTCGCCGAAGGCTTCGACTTTTCGACGTTCGGCCGCGCCCCGGCGCATTTCGACCTGGCCGAAGTCGAACAGCTCAACGCCAAACTGCTCCACATCACCGACTATCACGACGTGGCCGGCCGCCTGCCTGCTGGGACCAGCGAGGCCGACTGGCTCGCCCTGCGGGGGAATGTCGCCCATGTCGAAGAAGCTGGTGAGTGGCTGCCCGTTCTTCATGGCGAAATTGCCGTTCCCGAAGTCGTGCCAGACGACAAGCCGCTGCTCGCCGAAGCCGCCCGGATTGTGGCCTCGCTCGATTGGAACGACGAACCATGGCGTCACCTCACCGACGCGCTCAAGGCGGCCACTGGCCGCAAGGGAAGAGGGCTGTTTCACCCATTGAGACTCGCGCTCACCGGCCGCGACTCGGGTCCCGAAATGGCGCCGCTTGTAGCGCTGATGGGCCGCGACCTCGCATCCGCCCGCCTGCGCGCCACAGCTCGATGACTTCTCACTTTGCCTCCTTCGAAACGCGCTTGCCAACAGCATGTAATGATGTATCATCGCTCCTTCTAGAAGGAGGCCTGTCATGCTTGCTTATGCCCCCAACAATCGCCCCGGCGCCCGCACCGCATCCGCGCGCACCCTGGTCCTTGTCGTCGCCGGCCACGCCCTGCTCCTCGCGCTGGTGCTCACCGCGCGCGGCCAGATCCCGGATCGCCTGCCGTTCACCGAAACCGATATCACCTTCATCGATCCGGTCGTGCCGCCGCCCCCGCCGCCGCCCGAACCGAGCCAACCGCGCTCCGACACGCGATCACGGATCGACACCCCCACCGTGTTAGTCCCCATTCCGCAGCCGGCGCTGCCCGCGCTCGACCGCGGCCCGCCGGTCGCCGATCCGACGCCGTTCATCGGCAACGCGGTCGTCCCCGTGCCCATGCCCGTGCCGCGTCCGCTCGACCTGCCCAAGCCCGTGACCGAGCGCAAGGCGGCGCGATTCGCCACGCCCGCGGGCGACATCCGTCCGCCCTACCCGCTGTCGAAGCAGCATTCCGAGGAGGAGGCGACGCTTCGCCTGTCGCTGGCGATCGACGAGCGCGGCCGGGTGACCTCGGTCGAGCCGGCCGGAGCGACCGATCCGGTGTTCCTCGACGCCGCCCGCCGCCACATCCTGCGCCGCTGGCGCTATCAGCCCGCGACCGAGGGCGGGCGGGCCGTGGCGACGCGGATTACCGTCACCCTGAAGTTCGAGCTCGAGGAGTAAGGGTGCGAGCCGGGGCTGGCGATGCGCTGCGCCCCGCCCTATCTTGGCGCAATGGCGATCCTGCCCCCCACCTCGACCCCGCGTGCCGCGATGCGCGACTTTATCGCTGCCGTTCGCCACGACGACCGGCGCGACCGCATCCTCGGGGGCACGCTGGCGGTGCTGGTGACGATCATCATCCTGATCGTTTTCTTCGTCGATTCGAAGATCAACACCGCTCCGCCGCCGCGCGTCACTTATGTTCAGACTTATGCGCCCGAACGCAGCGATGCCGACATCATTGCCTCCCAGAAACAGGACCAGATCAAACGCGAGGCGCTTGCCCGCGAACGCCAGCGCCAGTTCCAGGAGCTTCAGAAACGGCTCGGCATTGAGTGAAGACGTGGAGCTGATGGCCGAAGCGGCGCGGCTTGGCGACGCCA
>JALYQH010000171.1 GCA_030855945.1 Pseudomonadota bacterium
GAATGACGGCGCGGCGCGGACCCGTTTCCTGCAGATGCTAGAGGCGGCCGGCTACGAGGATCCGTGGGGCCGCGACCAGCGCCGGCGGCTGTCGGCATTGCTGTTCACATGATGGGCGCCAAGCCCCTGCGCGTGCCGATCTTCCCGCTTGCCGGGGCATTGCTCTTCCCCCGCGCGCAACTCCCGCTTCACATTTTCGAGGAACGCTATCGCGAAATGGTCCGTGACGCGCTCGCCGGTCCCGGGCGGATCGCGATGATCCAGCCGAAGCTAGTCGTGAGCGACACCGACCCCGGTGTCGGAGCCGAGGTCGATCCGCCGCCGCTCTATCGCGCGGGCTGCCTCGGCGAGATCGTCGGGGTCGAGGAGCTTGAGGACGGGCGGTTCAACATTGTCCTCCAGGGCTCGCATCGCTTTCGCCTGATCGCCGAGGCCGACACTGGCACCGCCTATCGCCAGGCCGACGTCGACTTGGCCGCATTCGACGACGAGGAGCCCGAGCCGCTGCCGCTGATCTTGCGCAGCGCGGTCGAGCGCGAGGCCAGGCGCTTCGGCGACGCGCTCGGGCTGGCGGTCGACTGGGACGCGGTCGGTCGGCTCGACGATGAAATGCTGGTCAACGCCATCGCCCAGGTCGCGCCGTTCGACGCCGGCGCCAAGCAAGCGTTGCTCGAGGAGCCTGGCTTAGCGGGCCGTGCCGAGCTGGTTGTGCAATTGATGGAGTTCCAGCGGCTCGCGCCCGGCGGGGCGGACATGGGGCAAACGCTGCAGTAGTTAGATCGGCAGCCCTCGCAGCAGCAACGGCAAGTCGCCGCTCGTCCCGCGCGCCTCCGCCATCAGCCGATTCTTTACCGGCCCGATGCGGTCGATCAAGCCCATTCCGAAGCGGCGCAGTTGCGATGCGGTCTTGCCCTTGACCCCATAAATCCGCGTCAGGCTGTCGGTGGTGAGCGCGACCATGAAGGTGTCGAGCCCGCGCCAGCGCTGGTAGCGGTCGAGTAATTGCCGGTCGCCAAGGTCGAGCCCGAGCCGCGCGCCTTCGACCAACACCTGCGCCAGCGCGGCGGCGTCGCGATAGCCGAGGTTGACTCCCTGACCGGCGATCGGGTGGATGCCATGCGCGGCGTCGCCGACCAGCGCGAGGCGGTTCGAGGTGATTTGCGCGGCGTGGTGAAAGCCGAGCGGGTAGGAGGAGCGCGGCGCGATCAGCTCGATCCGACCGAGGAAACCGCCCATCGCCGCCTCGGCCTCCGCGGCGAAATCCGCATCGCTCAGCGACAGCAGCCCGGGCGCGTCGGCGGCGGCAACCGACCAGACGATCGCCGAGCGGTGCCCGCCCGCATCATCGGTCATCGGCAACAGCGCGAACGGGCCAGCCGGATAAAAGATTTCGTGCGCGACATTGTCATGCGAAAGCGCGTGGCGAAGCGTCGAGACGATCGCGGCATGGTCGTACTTCCATCGCGCGACGCGAATCCCCGCCGCCTCGCGCGTCGACGAACCCCGTCCCTCGGCGGCGACCAGCAACGGCGCGCGCAGCACCCGGCCGTCGTCGAGGGTGACGGTGACGCCATGCTCGCCGCGATCGATCGAGGCCGCGCGGCGCTGCCACAACAGGTGAATGCCCTTGCCGGCCTCGGCGCGGGCCCGGAGCGCGGCGCGGAGGTGGCGATTCTCGTGCATCCAGCCGAGCGGTTCGCCCCCGGACCCCGGATCGAAGGCCAGTCCGCCCGGCTCGAGCCCGTCGGCGACCCCAATGCGGCGGATCGGGCAGCCCGGCTCGGCGAAATGGTCGCTGATCCCGACCGCGTCGAACATCAGCTTCGAGGAGGAAGCGAGCGCGGTCGCGCGGCCGTCATAGCCAGCACTGATGCGCGTGTCGGGGTCGGCCGGGTCGATGACGATCGCGGTGAGCCCGCTGGCGTCTAGCGCGGCAGCAAGCGCCAGTCCGACCAGCCCGCCGCCAAGGATGATCACGTCGCTGCGTTCCATGGCTTCCGGTGTAGGCGAGGGCGCGCGCCAAGGCGAGTGTCATCGCGCTTGCCGCCGAGTCCGCGGCAAGGCATTGTGGCGTCAGTATTTCAGCGGGGGGAAATTATGGCGAGCGCGGCCCAGCGGGCTCACAAACGCGACCTCGAACCGCATTGGCGCGACAAGCTCGCCGATTCGGTCCGCCGCTTCGCGCGGCGTAGCGCCGGCGCGCTGCTCGTGGCGGCGAGCATCGGGCTCGCGCTTGCGCTCATCACCCACAATAGTGTCGACCCCAGCCTGTCGACCGCCGCCGGCGGGCCGCCGACCAACTGGCTCGGCGCGGTGGGGGCCTATTCGAGCGATTTCCTGCTGTTGTTGTTCGGACCCGCGGCGGCGCTGTTCCTTCCACTGATCGGCCTTTCCGGGCTGCGCCTGCTGCGCGGGGCCGAGGGCGGGCGGATCGGACGCGCGCTGCTCGTCGCGCTTGCCGGCGTGCTGCTGCTCGGCCTCGCCGCGGCATTGTTCGCCGGGGCCGCGGTGTCAGGGCTACCCGGCGGCTGGGGCGGTGTGATCGGCCTCGCCGGCGCCAATGGCCTCGATGCGCTGGTCGCGCTGATCAATAACCCCGGGGTCGAGGGACCGCTGCGGCTTTCGCTGATGGCGCTGCTGGCCATCGCCGGGCTGGTGCTCGGCTATCTCGCGCTTGGGCTTCGTCCCGAGGAGCGCGGGTGGGCGGCCTCGCATCTGCGCCGCGATCCCGCCGCCATCGCCGCCAAGCCCCGCCGCAGCCAGCGCGAGGCGGTGGGCGATGACGGCCTCGCCACCCCGCCACGGTCGCGGCCGGCGGTATCGGTCGCCGATCCCGCC
>JALYQH010000244.1 GCA_030855945.1 Pseudomonadota bacterium
GCGCGGCGCTCGAGCTCGTCGCCGAGGCGGCGCTCGGCGGCGGCGAGGAGCAAGCGCTTGTCGGCGAGGCGCGCGGCGGGATCGACCTTGAAGTCGAAGCCGGACAAATGGCCGATCGGCTCGGGCCCGACGCTGACTTCGCCGTCGGCGGCGACGGTGACCGGCAATGCGTCGGCGCCATGCGCGCCAATGTCGCGGACAAGAACGGCGGTGCGGCGGTCGACGAAGCGCTGGGTCAGCCGATCGTGGAGCGCGTCGCTGAGCCGCCCCTCGACGCCGCGCGTGCGCTCGGCCCATTTGGCCGGGTCGGCGAGCCAGTCTGAACGTTGGGCGATGTAGGCCCAGGACCGGACCCCGGCGAGGCGGTCGGCGAGCGCCTCGATATCGCCGGCGACATTGTCGAGCCGCGCGACTTCGGCGGCGAACCATTCGTGCGGGATGTGGCCGCCCTCGCCGATGTAACTGAACAGGCGGCGGACCATGCGCGCATGGTGCATCGGGCCGACCTTCCGGAAATCGGGCAGCCCGCATACCGCCCAAAGCCGCCGCGCCTTTTTGTCGCGGTGGGCGGCGATGGCGGGGTCCTCGGCGAGCATCTTGAGCACGGCGAGGTCGATCGCCAAAGGCGCGGGCCGCAGCAGCGGATCGTCCGACGGTGTCTCGAGGCTGCGGATGAGATCGCCGACGCTGGTGAAGTCTAGGTCGGCGCTTCGCCAGTAGAGATGATCGAGCGGGCGGAAGCGATGCTCCTCGATCGCCTCGATTTCCTCGTCGCTGAACTGCGGGCCGGACTCGCCGCCGAGCCCGAGCGTACCGAAGCTGCCGTCCTTTTGATGACGTCCGGCGCGGCCCGCGATCTGCGCCATTTCGCTGATCGTCAGGCGGCGGTCGCGGCGGCCGTCGAATTTCTCCAGCCCGGCGAAGGCGACATGGGTGACGTCCATGTTGAGCCCCATGCCGATCGCGTCGGTGGCGACGAGGTAATCGACTTCGCCGCGCTGGAACATCGCCACCTGGGCATTGCGGGTGGCGGGCGACAGGCTGCCCATCACCACCGCCGCCCCGCCCTTGAAGCGGCGCAGCATCTCGGCCAGCGCGTAAACCTGCTCGCCCGAGAAAGCGACGATCGCCGAGCGCGGCGGCAGACGCGAAAGCTTGGCGGCCCCGGCATAGCGCAGCGTCGAGAAGCGCGGACGGCGGACGATCTCCGCTTCGGGCAGCAGCTTGCGGACCAGCGGGCGAAGCGAGTCCGAACCGAGGATCAGCGTCTCGTCGCGGCCGCGCGCGCGGAGCATGCGGTCGGTGAAGACATGCCCGCGCTCGGGGTCGATCCCCAATTGCGCCTCGTCGATCGCGGCAAAGGCGAAGTCGCGGTCGCCGCCGACCGGCCCCTCGGCTCCGCTCGGGACAGGCATGGATTCGGCCGTGGTCAGGAAATAGCGCGCATGCTGCGGGACGATTCGCTCCTCGCCGGTGATCAGCGCGACTTGGTTCGGACCCTTCATCGCCACCACCCGGTCGTAAACCTCGCGCGCCAGCAGCCGCAGCGGAAAGCCGATCACGCCCGACGAATGGGCGCACATCCGCTCGATCGCCAAGTGGGTCTTGCCGGTGTTGGTCGGGCCGAGGATGGCCCGGACGATGCCGTCGCTACGCGGGGACATGAGACCAATGTGGCAGCGCCGCGCGGAAGTGCAAGCGGCGATCGGCGAAGCGAAGGGCTTTAGCCGCTTCTTAACCATGATGGCCGAGAGAGGAGCGTGACGGAGGACGAATTTGTACCAGTGGCGCGACTTCGAGGACAGCGGCGGCGGGGTCATGCCCGTGGCGCGCCCGTTCGCGCCGCGCCATTTCGTGCCCGCCGCGCGGCCGGCGCTCGAGCGATTTTCGATTGTGGTCGACCTCGGCGAGGAAATTTTCAGCGCGCGCTGGTGGCGCGGCGCGGCGACGCTTGCCTTGCTGTGCGGGACTGTCGGCCTGCTCGCGCCACGGTTCGAGCCGCTGCCCGTCTCGCCGGCTGAGACGGACGACAAGATCAGGCGTGAAATTCGCGAGATTGGGGTGGCACCGCTTGGCGCCGGCGCGCGCAGCGGCGCGCGGATGGTCGCTTCGAGCCGGGTCGAGCCATTGCTGGTTGCGCCCGAGCGGTCTCAGGTCGACCTGGACCTGCGCCTCGGCCGCGGCGACCGGATCGAGCGGTTGCTGGTGCGCGTCGGCGCCTTGGCGGCGGATGCGGTGCAAGTCGCGCGGCTGATCGCAAGCGCCGCGCCGCGTGGGATCGATCCGGGCACGGCGATTGCCGTCCGCCTTGGCCGACGCGAACCTGGCGGGCTGCGAGGCGTCGACCGGATCGCGCTTCGCGCTGGAATCGATGCCAACCTCCTTGTCGAACGCAGCGCCGCCGGGCTGGGCCTCACCGCCACCCGGATCGCGGTTGACCAGCGCCCGCGCCGCATTCGCGGCCGCGTCGGCGACGGCCTATATTGGTCGCTGCGCGCCTCGGGCGTATCGAGCCAGGCGGCCGCCGATTATCTGAAAGCCCTGGCGACCCGGATCGATGTCGGCGCCGATCTCGCGCCCCACGATCGCTTCGACCTGATCGTCGCCCACCGCCGCGCCGCGACCGGCGAGGAGCGCAGCGGCCCCCTGCTCTACGCCGGGATCGAACGCTTCACCGGCGGCCCGCTGCAAATGCTCAAATGGACCGTCGGCGGGCGCACCGGCTGGTATGATGCGGCAAGCCTGACGCAAATTTCGCCCGCCGCCCTGGCGTGGCCGGTAAGCGCTCCGATCACCTCCAATTTCGGGCTTCGGGTCCATCCGATCCTGCGCTTCGCGCGGATGCACAAGGGGATCGACTTCGGCGCGCGCTGGGGAACCCCCATCGTCGCGTCGGCCGACGGTGTCGTCAACCGCGCCGGCTGGGCCGGTGGCTATGGCCGCCAGGTGCGCATCGCGCATAACGGCGGGATCGCCACCAGCTACAGCCATATGAGCCGAATGGTCGTGGAACCGGGCACGCTCGTGCGGCAGGGCCAGCTAATCGGCTATGTCGGCTCGTCGGGCCTGTCGACCGGCCCTCACCTCCACTACGAAACCTATCGGCGCGGCGTCGCCGTCAACCCGCGCAGCGTTCGCTTTACCGGCGCCGCCGCGGTCGACCCGGCCGAGGCGGCGCGGTTCAAGGCACGGTTGCGGCAGCTTCTCGCCACCGGGCGCGGTTGAGACCCGGTACGATACTC
>JALYQH010000159.1 GCA_030855945.1 Pseudomonadota bacterium
GCATCACCCTACGAAGCAGCCTACGGCTTCTCGCGCGCGGTCCGCTCCGGAGACCGCATCCTCGTCGCGGGCACCGCACCGGTCGAGCCTGACGGCAGCTCCACGCCGGGGGACGCCGCTGCGCAGGCGCGGCGCTGTTTCGCCATCATCCTCGCCGCGATCGGGGAGTTGGGCGGCAGCGCGAAGGATGTCGTCCGCACGCGGATGTTCATCACCGACCCGGCCGATGCCGACGCCGTTGGCGATGTGCATGGCGAGATATTCCGAGACGTCCGGCCGACCTCGACGATGGTTGTGGTCGCGGCCCTGCTTCGCCCCGAATGGCGCATCGAAATCGAGGCCGAGGCGTTGGTCGGAGATGAGACAGACTAGCCATACCGCCGCTGTGCTCGCGCTGGCCCTCGCCGCGTGCCAGCAGCCCAGGGATGAGGGCAATATCGCGGTGGACGAGGTCAACAGCCTCGCCACGTCCGGCGATATCGAGAGCCTGCCGCCAAGCGAGCAGAGCGGCGCGCCAGTCGATTTCGACAGCGGTTCGGACGCGAGCGACCCCGTCAACGAAGCCGATGACGCAGGCTCGGAGGCTCCCCGCCACTTGTTCATCCCGGCCCAGTATCGCGGACGCTGGGGCCTGGTCGCGGCCGATTGCACATCCACGCGCGGCGATGCCAAGGGGTTGATGAACATCGGCGAGACCAGCGTCCGCTTTTACGAATCGACCGCGAGTCTTCAAGAGCGACGCCCAGCCATCGCCACCAGTTTTTCGGGCGTGTTCGTCTTCACCGGCGAGGGCCAGACGTGGGAGCGGGTGATGACCTTCATCCGTACCGGCGACACGTTGAAACGGGCTCAGGCCGACGGCACTTTCACTTACACGCGCTGCGCCTGAGCCTCTGGCATCCGGACCCATCGCAATGCTAGGGGCCGCGCCATGACCCAGTTCGACCTGACCGATGACCAGCGCCAGATTCAGGAAATGGCGCAGAAATTCACCGCCGACGCGATCACCCCGTTCGCCGCCGAGTGGGACGAGAAGCATATCTTCCCTCGCGATACGATCCGGCAGGCAGCGGAGCTTGGCTTCGGGTCGATCTACGTCAGCGAGGAGAGCGGCGGGATCGGTCTTGGCCGGCTCGAGGCCGCGCTAATCATGGAGGCAATGGCTTACGGCTGCCCCTCGACCAGCGCGTTCATCTCGATCCACAATATGGCGAGCTGGATGATCGACCGCTTCGGCGGGCAAGAGGTCAAGGCGAAATATCTCCCCTCGATGATCACGATGGAACGGATCGGCAGCTATTGCCTGACCGAGCCGTCGTCGGGCTCCGACGCCGCGGCGCTCAAGACCAAAGCGGTCAAGGACGGCGACGATTATATCGTATCCGGCTCGAAAGCGTTCATCTCGGGCGCGGGCGAGAATGAGATTTACGTGACGATGGTCCGCACCGGCGAGGATGGCCCCAAGGGGATCAGCGCGCTGGTCATCGAAAAGGACATGAAGGGCGTCAGTTTCGGCGCGCAGGAGAAGAAGCTCGGCTGGCATTCTCAGCCCACCGCGCAAGTCAATTTCGACGAGGTCCGCGTGCCTCAAGCCAACCGCGTCGGCGGCGAGGGCGAGGGTTTCCGCATCGCGATGATGGGACTCGACGGCGGCCGCCTCAACATCGGCGCGTGCAGTCTCGGCGGCGGGCAGCGCTGCCTCGACGAGGCGGTCGCCTACACCAAAGACCGCAAGCAGTTCGGCAAGGCGATTTCGGACTTCCAGAACACCCAGTTCATGCTCGCCGACATGGAAACCGAGCTCCAGGCGGCACGGATGCTGCTCTACGTTGCGGCGGCGAAGGTCACGGCGGGCGACCCCGACAAGACCAAGTTCGCGGCGATGGCAAAGCGCCTTGCGACCGACACCGGCAGCTCGGTCGTCGACCGCGCGCTGCAACTTCACGGCGGCTACGGCTATCTGCAGGATTATCCGATCGAGCGCTTCTGGCGCGACCTCCGCGTCCATTCGATCCTCGAGGGCACCAACCAGGTCATGCGAATGATCGTCGGGCGGGAGCTGACGCGCCAATGATCCCCGATCTCACTCGCCGCTTCCATGAAGCCGCCGAAAAGATGATGCGCGGCGAGGTGCGGCCGACGATGCCGTTCGACCCGTTCGCCATCGCCCAGGCGACGACCGATTTCACCATGGGCCTGACGATGCGCCCGCAGGACCTGATGCAGGTCCAGGTCGCGGCGGTCCAGCAATGGGGGAGCTTCTGGGCGGGCGCGCTCGGCGGCAAGGCGGGCGAAGCGCCGCGCGACCGGCGGTTTTCGGCGCCCGAATGGCAGGAGGACGCTTATTATCGCGGGCTTCGCGACGCTTACCTCCTGGCGTCCGAGCAGCTTCGCGACATGGTCGCGCTGGGCGACGGCAGCGAGAGCGGACGATCGATGGTCCGCTTCTTGCTCGATCAATATCTGAACGCCGTCTCGCCTTCAAACTATGCGCTGACCAACCCCGACGTGGTCAAGCGGACCAAGGAGACCAACGGCGCCAACCTCGTCCAGGGGTTCGCCCATTTCCTCGAGGATTTGTCGAGCGGCAAGGGCATCGTCCAGCGCCGCACCGATCCCGACGCATTCGAGAAAGGCAAGACCATCGCCGCCACGCCGGGCGAGGTGGTGTATGAGAATGAACTGTTCCAGTTGATTCAATATACGCCGACGACGCCAAAGGTCGCGGCCGAGCCGTTGCTTTACGTGCCGCCGCTGGTGAACCGCTATTACATGATCGACCTTCAGCCGCGCTCGAGCCTGGTCAAATGGGTGGTCGACCAGGGCCGCACAGTGTTCGTCATCTCCTGGGTCAA
>JALYQH010000286.1 GCA_030855945.1 Pseudomonadota bacterium
ACGACGAGCCGGTGTCGATCGCCGCCGACGTGCTGTTCGCACGGGTCACGGTGACCGACAATGACGGCGACACCGCCGCTCCGCAGCAGTCGATCGGACAACTCATCAGCTTCGATGACGACGGGCCAGCGGCGGCCAACGACGGCCCGTTCGTGCAGCCGACCGAGAATGGGGCGTTCACTATCGACGCGCTAAGCAACGACACTTTCGGCGCCGACGGGGTCAACACCGGCAGCGCGGCGAGCGTGTTCGTCTCGACCCAGTCGACGCAGGGCGTGGTGACGTACAATCCGGCAAACGGGTTGTTCACTTACACGCCGGGCACTGAGGCAGGCAGCACCAGCACCAGCGACAGCTTCCAATATACGATCGTCGATCGTGACGGAGACACGTCGGTCGCGACGGTGACGATCACGCTCCAGCCGGATTCGACGCCCGCGCCGCTCGCCGAAGTGGCGATCGTCGACGACGACGGGCTTCCCGGCGGCAATCCGGCAAGCACCGTCGACGATCTCGATGCCAACATCGGTGAGGACAGCAATCCGAGCGAGGCAATCTGGACCGGCACCCTCAACGCCAATTTTGGCGGCGACACACCGGGCAGTTTCAGCTTCGCGGCCGCACTGACCGGGGTGGTCGCGACGATGGGCCAGGAGGAAGTGACCTATACCGTCTCGGCCGACGGCACGCTGCTCACGGCCAACATCTCGGACTCGCCCGATGCCACCCGCATCGGCGACCCGCTGTTCACGGTGCAAATCACCAATCAGGCAACGGGCGCCTACACGGTGACGCTGCGGGACAATGTCCTGCACGACACGCTCGACGGACTGACCGGTGACGACACCGAAAACCCGTCTGGCCCGCCAACCACTGATGTGGTCGTGAGCATTCCGTTCACGGCGACGGACAGCGGGGGTGTCGACTCGGCGACGGCCAATCTGACCATCACCTTCGACGACGATGCGCCGAGCGCGATCCAGCCCGACGCCATTGCTGGTATCGAAAATGAGGTTGGGGCGACGGCAACCGCCGATCTCGACGACGACGGCGAAATAATCACCGACTTCGGGGCCGACGGTCCAGGATCGGTGAAGTTCGCCAATATCGAGGACGGTCAGGACACTCTGCTCACATCTGGCGGAGTCACGATCGAATTGTTCCTGTCCGCCGACGGCCAGACGCTACAGGGCCGCACGGGAAGCACGAACGGCACTGACGGGACGCTAATCTACACCGTTCAGCTCAACCAGGATGACGGCACTTACACGGTGACCCTGGCCGCGCCGATCGACAACGGATCGGGGGTCAAGTTCGCCGATCTTTCGGGCGGCGCTGCCGGCAACCCGTCATTCAAGCTGATCCAATCGTCGACCGCCGATACGCTCGAACTGTTGGCAACTCCGATCAACGAAACCACGATAAACAGCGACAGCGATGACATCGCGGCAGGTTCTCAATTCACCGACATCGCCAATCCCGACAAAGGCATCCGCTTCGACTTCGGCGACTTCACCATCCATCCCGGCGCTGGCGGAAACGATGACCAATTCTCTATCCAGAACCATGAAACGGTCAACGGCTTTCGCTTCACGATCGATCAAATCTCGGGCGGAACGACGGCAGACATCAGGCTCAAGGCGATCGACGCCGACGAGGATGGAGGAGCGCAGCAGCTCTCCCCCAATTCTGCCGGCGATGTGCCGCAGATAATCACCATGGTGAAGATCTTCAACGCTGGCGGCGTGCTGATCGGAACATTCTCTGCGGATGGCGCGATTGGCGCAATCGAGGTTGATTTCGAAGCAGGCGGCACAGTTCTTGTGACCGACCTTCCGAGCGATTACAGCGTTCAGACCTTCACCGCTTCCGGATACGACCGCATCGAAATCACCAACGCTGGAACTTCAGAGCGCGGTGGCACAGATGGGAAATTCTCGCTCAGCCTGCTGACGATCGAGACGGTCGACTCGGGCACTGCGGTCGAGCTGAACTTTGATCTGGCGATTACCGACGCCGACGGCGACTCAGTTGTGACGACCGACGCGATCAACATCACGATCGACCCGGCCGATCCCACGAACGATGTGCCGCCGCCCGAAGAGCAGTCGTTGGACGGCCTTTCGTCGATGAGCTTGGTGTCGACCGACGGTGAAAATCAGCAGCTTCAGAAGACGGCCGCCAACAACAATACCGTCGTCCTCGCGGCCGCTCTGGCCGCGGCGGGGATGGCGGCGACGCCAGCGGCAGCCGCAAGCGACTCGCTACCGGCCATCAGTGGGGACAGCGGGATCTTCTTCGGCGCCGAGCAGCCGGGGCGGGTCGCCGCCAACGACGATGCCACAGTCGCCGGGAACGGCCGATCGCTGCTCGGCAATGAGAGCGGCATCATCGTCGATGACGGCGAGGGATCGAGCGCCACCGCCGCCAGCCCGGACGGCGCAAGCAAAGCGAAGCTCGTTTCCGACGATTCGGTGCCGATCTTAGCGCCGACCGACCTACTGTCGGCGACCGACGGTCCGGCCGATGGCCCGGCCGCCAGCCTGGCGGCGGCGATGGTGGTGATGCCCACCGCCGAGGCGCTCGAATCTCTCGCTGGCGAAGCCGGCGCGGGTATCGAGCAGAGCGGAACGCTGGGCAAGGTTCTGGCTGAAGCGCTCGAAGGCGGCGCGGGACACGACCTCATCGCCGCAATTCTCGCCCGGCTGCCGGGCGCCAGAAACGGCCAAAATGAAGCGCTCGACGCGCTTGCAAGCCCGGTCGGCGACGCCGTTCCGGGACGGGACATGGGGCAAGTCGGCACTTTCCAAGTCGACGCGCTCATGAACATCGGGACGGACGTTGCGGCGTTCCATCATGATGCGGTGCAGCCGATAATGAACGGGTGAACCAAATAAGGCGTCGGCTCCGTCGGTGGACGACGGAGCCGATCGCTTCTGACCAGAAGGGGGAAGACATGAAGAAGCACTGGATGCTGATCGTTCCCGGAGCAGTGCTGATGAGCGCGTCTCCGGCCTGGGCGATCGACCTGCGCGAGGCGGTGCAGGCGGCGCTCAATACCAATCCTGAGATTCGCCAGGCGATTCACAATAAGGAAGCGACCCGATTCGAGCGGCGCCAGGGCGAGGGCCTGTGGTAT
The DNA here is from genome assembly GCA_030855945.1 of Pseudomonadota bacterium. Classification (GTDB taxonomy): domain Bacteria; phylum Pseudomonadota; class Alphaproteobacteria; order Sphingomonadales; family Sphingomonadaceae; genus Sphingomicrobium. Next base: position 3,140 of record JALYQH010000286.1, read on the forward strand.
CCGCGCGTGTCGGTCGAAACGTCGGCGGGCATTCGCCGCTTGAAGAATCCGAGCCGCCGGCGGATCGGGCTCGACGATAACACATTGTTCCCGGTCGAGGCCGACCTGGTCGTCGATCAATTGCTGTTCGATAGCGGCGGGCGCGAGGCGGAGATTCGCCGTCAGGCCGCGCGCACCGATGGCGCCGCGGCGCGCATCGAGGAGCGCAGCGAATTCGTCGCGCTCAATGTCTCGCGCGCCTACATCGATTATCTTCTGCAGCAGCGGCTGGTAGCGATCGCGCAGGACAATGCGACTTTCCATGAGCGGCTTGCCGGCGACCTGCGCGAAGGCGTATCGCGCGGCTCGATCTCGATCGCCGACCAGCAGCAGGCCGAGGAGCGGCTGCAGTCGGCGCGGGCACGGGTGACCGAGGCACGCGAAGATCTCGACACCGCGGCGATCGAATTTCAGACATTGTCCGGAACGCCGATCGACGGCGTGACGATGCCGCCCGACCTGTCGGCGGCGATGCCCGCGACGCTTGCCGAAGCCGAAGCTTTGGCGCGGGTTCAGAATCCGCGAGTCCAGGAATCGATCGCCGACCTTGCAGCCGCGCGTGAGGTTATCAACAGCGCCCGCGCCGAAATGGGCCCGCGCTTCAACCTCGAGGGACGCGGCCGGCTCGGCCACGACATCGACGGGTTCGAAGGCCGCACGACCGATCTTCTCGGCCGGGTGGTCATGCGCTGGACCGTGTTCAATGGCGGGACCAACGCCAACAACGCCCGCGAGCAACGGGCGCGGGCCGACGAGGTCCATGCCCGGCTGTTCGAGCAGACGCGCCGCGCGGAGCAGGACGCACGCACCGCGTGGAGCCGGCTGACCAATCAGACGCGCCTCCTCGGCGAGATCGAGGCGCAGGGCCGCGTATCCGACGATCTGCTGCTTTCCTACCGCGAGCAGTTCAACGTCGGCCGCCGTTCGCTGCTCGACGTGCTCGATGCTCAGAATACGCGCCAGAATGTCCAGGCGCAGATCGAGACGGCGCGACTGGCTCGGGTCTATGCCCAATATCGGGTGTTGGCCTCGACCAACCGCCTGATCGAGGCGCTCGGGGTGGCGATGCCGACAGAAGCGTGGAGCAACGATCGCTACCGCTATCGCGTCAATCCGATCCCGGCGACCGATCTCCTCGAAACCAGCATGGCGCAGCCACCAATGGGCCCGCCAGCGGCGATGATGGAGCCGACCGCGCCATTGGCGCCGGCCGCGGTCGCGCCGATCGATCCGGCGATGCCGATCGATCCCGCCGCACCGGCCGGCCAGTAGGAATCGGGAGGCGGGGTCGTGAGTTTCATGCATTGGCTGGACAGCGCGCCATCGCGTGAAGTCGACCCCGTCCTCGATTGCCTTGCCTTCCTCGCGCGTCAGGCGGACCGACCGTCTTCCCCGGTCCTCCTGCGCGCGGGACTGGCCCTGTCCGATCAGGGCCTGCTGCCGTTCCATCAGATCGAGCCCGCGCTTGAGCAGGTCGGGATGCGCGGCGAGCTTATCCATCGCCGCCTGAAGGGGTGGCGCCTGCAACAGCTTCCGGCGATTATCGAATTAAGCGACGAGCGTGCCGCGGTGCTGATCGAGATGCGGGGCCGCGATGCCTTGGTCTACGCACCCGGCGTGGCCGAGCCGATGTGGGTAGCGATCGACCAGCTCGAGCCGGCGTTCACCGGCGAGGCGGTGGTCGTCGAGTCCGACCCGACCCGCGAGCGGGCCGGCGAGCGACCGTGGGATAAGGTCCGGCGGCAGCATTGGTTCTGGTCCGAAGTCTATAAAGTGCGCCGCGAATTCTGGCCGGTTATGCTCGCCGCGCTGGTCGTCAATCTGCTTGCGCTCGCGGTGCCGCTGTTCACGATGAACGTTTATGATCGCGTCATCCCCAACAAGGCCGTGCCGACCCTGTGGGTGCTGGCGATCGGCGTCGGGCTGGCGCTGATATTCGATTTCATCCTACGGATCGCGCGCTCGCAGCTGATCGACGAGATCGGCCGGCGGCTCGACGCGCGCTATTCGCAGAAATTGTTCGAAAAAGTGATGAACCTGCCGATGGCCGAGCGCCAGGGCAGCACCGGCGCATTCGCCAAGCGGGTCAGTGAATATGAAGGCGTGCGCGATTTCTTCGCCTCCACCAGTGTCGTGCTGATCGTCGACATCGCGTTCATGCTGGTGTTCCTGGTGCTGATCGCGGTGCTCGCCGGATGGCTGGTGATGGTGCCGCTGCTCGGCATCGCGCTGACCCTCATCGCCGGGGTCAGCCTCCAGCGAGGGATGGGCCAGGCCGCGATTGATGCGCAGGCCGATTCGAGCCTGCAGCATTCGGTGCTGGTCGAATCGATCGGCGGGATCGAAACGTTGAAGGCGGCCCGCGCCGAAGGGCAGATGCTCGGCCGGTGGCGGCGGTATGCGGCCATGTCGGCGGCAACGCAGGAGCGGATGCGCCGCCTGACCTCGGTCGCGGTCAACATCGCCTCGGTCGCGCAGCAAGCGATGAGCGTCGGGCTGGTAATCGGTGGCTTCTATCTGTTCAACGACGGCAAGATCACGATGGGCGCGATCATCGCGATCGTCATGCTGGCGGGCCGGGCGATGGCGCCGATCGGTCAGTTCGCCTTCCTCATCACGCGCGCCAAGCAGGCGATGACCACGCTCGACTCGCTGCAGAACATGATGGATGCGCCGGACGAGCGCCATCTCGCTGCGCGAAGCATCGTTCCCGAAGTTCGCGCCGGTCACGTCGAGCTGACCAAGGTCGGCTTCCGTTACCCAGGCACCACGCGCGACAGCCTGTCGGACCTTTCGCTCAGGATCGCGCCGGGCGAGCGGATCGGCGTCATCGGCCGCGTCGCATCGGGCAAGTCGACCCTCGGCCGGATGCTGTGCGGGCTCTACGCCCCGACCGACGGGGTGATGACGATCGACGAGGTCGACAGCCGCCAATTCCATCCGCACCAGCTACGTGATGCGTTCCGCTACGTCGGCCAAGATGCCGAGCTATTCTCCGGAACCGTGCGCGACAATCTGATGCTCGGCGCGGCGCGGGCCGACGACGCGCAATTGATCGATGCGGTGGTCCGATCGGGCGCCGACATCTTTTTGTCGCGCGATGCCGCCGGGTTCGACCTGCCGGTCGGCGAGCGCGGATCGCGGTTGTCGGGCGGGCAGCGGTCGCTGCTGGTGCTCGCGCGGGCGCTGGTCACCCCTTCGAAGCTGCTGTTTCTCGACGAGCCGACCGGAGCGATGGACACGCAGACCGAGCTTTACTTCATCGAGCATCTTCGCTCGGCGCTGGCCAAGGACCAGACGCTGATCGTGTCGACTCATCGCCACAATATGCTGTCGATCTGCGACCGGCTGATCGTTATCGACGCCGGCCGGATCATCGCCGACGGGCCGCGCGACGAAGTGCTTGGACGTCTCGCGAAAGTCGCGCCGCAGGAGGCCGCGATATGACCGCGTTTCGCTCCAACATTTCGACCTATCGCTGGATCTGGGCGCTGGCAGGATTTGCGCTGGTGATGCTCGCTGCCGCCATGCTGTTCGAAGGCCGCGGCGCCGAAGCACGCGTTGCGTCGGCGACGACCGTCATCGATCCGGCGCGGGCGGCGACGCTGGTAGATGCGACCAGCGGCGAGGCCGGCGCGGCGGTGAAAGCGATCGGCGACAAGGCGCAACTGATCAATGCGGCAATGCCGTTCGACGCCTCGCCGGTCCGCGCCGCGCGGCCCTTCGATCTCGCCGGCGACGGGCTCGACCATCGCCGCGCGCTACTGTGCCTGACCCAGGCAGTCTATTATGAAGCAGGCTTCGAGCCGATGACCGGCCGCCGCGCGGTCGCGCAGGTCGTGCTCAACCGGATGCGCCACCCGGCCTATCCCAAATCGGTGTGCGGCGTCGTCTATCAGAAGAACCGGACTCCGGTGTGCCAGTTCAGCTTCGTTTGCGACGGATCGCTGCTGCGTCAGCCGGCAGCGGGGGCGTGGCGCCAGGCGCACGATGTCGCGGCGGCCGCGCTCGCGGGCTATGTCGAGCAGTCGGTTGGATCGGCGACCCATTATCACGCCGATTATGTCGCGCCGCGCTGGGCGCCGATGCTCGCCAAGGTGGCCAAGCTCGGCGCGCATATCTTTTATCGCTGGCCGGGGGCTTGGGGCCTGCCGGCGGCGTTCACCGGCCGCTACATCGGCGAGCCGTCCGATCCGGCGGCGCTGCGCCCCGCGTTGGCGGCAGCGGTCGAAGGTGCGCCTAGCGATTCCCTGGCCGCGCCGGTCGAGGTCGCCGCCGGTCCTCCGATCGCGCGCGCGCCCACCGATGTTGGTGGCCTGCTTGACACGTCCAAGGGTTGGACGCTGACCATCCCCCTGCCGTCGGAAGCCAACTCGGCGACCAGCGCGGTCGCCCGGAAGCAACTCGACCCGCCCGCGACGACGGCGACCGCGATGGCCGCCCCCGCTCCCATCATCGCGTCGCGCTAGTCATTTCATAAGGCATATCGGCCATGGCCACGATCCCCTTCCTCTCCGGCGACAAGCCAGCCGCGCATCGGCGGCGCCAGCCGCTGACCGGCCCGCGGCTGATCATCGTGTCGGTCTCGGTCGGCTTCGTCCTGTTCATTCTGTGGGCGATGCTGGCGCAAGTCGACGAAGTCACGGCCGGCTCGGGCAAGCTCATTCCGTCGAGCAAGGTCCAGCTGATCCAAGCGGCCGAACCGGCGACGATCAGCGAATTGCTGGTGCGGTCTGGCCAGCGGGTTCGGCGGGGCCAGTTGCTGGCGCGGCTCGACGATACCCAGTCTACCTCGGCGCTCGGCCAGATCGAAGCCGAGACGCGGTCGCTGACCGAACGCGCCGCGCGGCTCCAGGGCGAGGGCACCAACACATTTTCCTCGGCGGTCGGGACCGACGAAGCGGCACTGAGCGCGGTTCGCCGCCAAGCGCTGGCGAGCAGAGTCAGCGCGCTGCGTTCGTCGGCCGAGCAGCGCCGCCGCGAGGCCGCCGAAGCGAACGGCACCATCGCCAGCCTGCAGAGCAGCCTGGCGCTGGCACAGCGCCAGGTCGGAATGCTCGAGCCGCTCGCCGCGAAGAATATCGTTCCGCAAACCGAGCTGCTCGACGCGCGGCGCGAAGTGATCGACCTGCAAGGCCGCATCGCGGCGGCTCGGGAGCAGGCGGGCCGCGCCAATGCGGCGGTCAGCGAAGCGCTGAGCCAGGCGAGCGAGGCGCAGTTCAGCTTTCGCCAGGAAGCGCTCAACGAGCGCAGCCAGATCAACGCCAAAATCTCGGTCAACGAGGAATCGCTGCGTGGCGCGCGCGGCCGGGTCGACAAGACCGAACTGCGGTCGCCGGTCAACGGGGTCGTCAACGACGTCCAACTGACCACCATCGGCGGCTTCGTCCAGGCCGGCGAGAAGGTCATGGAAGTGGTGCCGATGGGCGACAAATTGCTCGTCGAGACGCGCGTCAAGCCGAGCGACATCGCCTTCATCAAGGTCGGCGACAAGGCGCTGGTCAAGGTCACCGCCTACGACTTTTCGACCTATGGTGGGCTCGATGGCCGGGTCGTTCAGGTGTCGGCGGACAGCATTTACGACGAGGCCGCGCGCGAGGCCTATTTCAACGTCATCATCGAGACCGACCGGGCCTATCTCAAGTCGCAAGGACGGTCGCTGCCGATCACGCCGGGGATGATGACTGACACGCAGATCATCACCGGGCAGAAGAGCGTGCTAAGCTATTTGCTCAAGCCGGTGATGAAGGCTCGCAGCGACGCGCTTCGCGAGCGCTAGAGCGTTTCATTCAGCGCGAGGCGAACGGCGACGAGGGCAGCCTGCTGGCGGTCTCGATCGGGTCATATGGGGTCGGCGCCGGCTGTTGGGCGGCGGCCGTGATGACCGGAGCAGCAACCGCGTCGCGGCGATAGCCGTGAGTGTAGCGCTTGCCCGCGGCGAAGGTGAGGATCGGGCGATAGTCGCTGATGTCGGCGCTATCGAGCAGCCGGTCGCTACTGTTGTCGAGCACGAGGAAACGGCCTTCGGAGCGGACCACCAGCACTGCATGATCGGCGCGACGAACGAGGTCCTTGAGCACCACCAGATAGAGATCGTCGTCGGCGAAGCCGGCGCGGCGAAGCATCGCCATCTTCGCGAGCGCATAATCCTCGCAGTCGCCGCGGCCGCGCGCGAGCGTTTCCGCCGCCGGGCTCCAGCGATCGGCAACTCCGAACTGGCGGCTATCATCGACGAAGGCGACACGCCCGTTGACATAGACGTTGACCGCCTCGATCCGCACGCGCTCGGCATGGCGGCGGAGCGCCGTGGAATAAAGCGCCGCCTCGCCGCCGACCTCGCTCGCGCCGACGCGGTTCCAGCGGTGATCGAGCGGGCTGCGGCTGATCGGCAAGGCAACGCTGCCAAACACATCGGGGCGATCGGGGGAGGCGGAGAAGTCGCGCGGCCGCACTTCGACGCCGAACGGCGCGGGACGGATCGCCGGGATGGCGGCGGGCAGGCTTGCGGCGAACGCGCTGACCGCTACCGCAGCGCCACCCGACTGCGCGGACAGGATTGCGGCAAGGCTACTCGGCGCGCCGCCAAGGATGGCCTCGGCCTTGCTATATCCGGCGCTCGAAGGGTTGGGGGACTGGGCCAAAGCCGGCACCGCCGCGACCGCAATAGCGACGCCGGCGAAGAGGCGGAGTGCGCGGTGGGAGCGGGAGAGCTGTCTCATCCCCACGCTTTTCGCACCGCGTGGCAAACGGCACGCTAAAGCATAGGGTTAACGCGGCGCTAACCGTCGGGTCTTTTGGCCGATCCGGTCAGAAACTGCTCCACGGCCCGATTGAAGACCGTCGGTTGTTCGAGGTTGGAAAGGTGGCCGGCGTTCGAAATCACTCTCAGCGCGGCGCCCGGAATTAGCGCCGCGAGCTGCTCGGACAGGGCCGGTGGAGTGATGCGGTCCTCGTCACCGACCAGCACCAGCGTCGGTACGGTGATCGCCGCCGCGCGATCGCGCTGGTCGGCGAGCCACACCGCGGCCGCGCCGAGGCGATAGGCCCGCGGATCGATTCCCGCCATGGTTTCGATGACCTCGTTCCGAGCGGCTTCGCTAGCCGTCGCGCCGAGCAGCAGCGGCGCGCGCGATTCGGCGAGTTCGCGCCTCGGCATCGCGCGGCTGGCCTCGAC
>JALYQH010000160.1 GCA_030855945.1 Pseudomonadota bacterium
CATCGGCGCCGCCGCGCGCCTCCGCCACCAGCCGCGGCTCCATTCCCGGCCCGGGCGAGACCACGCGCGCGATCTTGCCCGACGCCGCGGCGTCGGACCCGAACAGGACATCGGCCCCGGGGTCGCGCCCAATCGCCCGCGCCGCGCCGGCAAGCGTGTGGCGGAAGCGGTCGAGGACGGGGAGGCGGGTCACTTATTTTCCATGCCCGGCTACGGCCCACGCTTCAAGCGAATGGCTCCTGATCCGCCTTGCGAATGACCAAGTGTGATGTCACCCTCGATTCCGTCGAGGGGCAATTGACGATGAAGCTGCGCGTTCCGAAGGCATTCGTCACCAGCGAAAGCGAATATCGGGCCAACCACGCGGGGCTCAACACCTTTTTCGGCGCGGTGCTCGGCTTCGTCATGGCCGGGACCGAACGGCTCGACGCGGTCGAATTCGCTTTTGTCCTGACGCTGGTCAGCGGCGCCGTCATCTCGATCCTCTACGTGTCGGCGAGTAAGCAAAGGCTAGCCTATTCGCTGCTTACCCTCGCCATCATCGCCACGCTGCCGAAGGTCGTTGATCCAATGCTAGACGTCGGCGAGCATCTGCCGGACAAGCTGCAGCCGACGCTCTTCGTCTGGACGCTGTTGTCGGTCCTGATCGAATATGCTCCGCGCCGCCCGGACGACCCGCCAGAGCCGGCGGAGACCGTCTAGTCTGCGCGGCTCGCGATGCTCTCGGGCAAGTCCTTGCCGAACACGCGCTGATAATATTCGGCGATCAGCGCGCGCTCGCTATCGTCGCATTTGTTGAGGAAGCTGACCCGGAAGGCGAAGCCGACGTCGCCAAAAATCAGCGCATTCTGCGCCCAGCTGATCACCGTGCGCGGGCTCATCACGGTCGAAATGTCGCCGTTGATGAAGCCCTGTCGCGACAGGTCGGCGACCTTGACCATGTTGGTCACCGTCGCCTTGCCGTCCTTGCTGTCATATTCGCCCGACTTGGCGAGCACGATCTGCGCTTCGGTCTCGGCGGGGAGATAGTTCAAAGTGGCGACGATGTTCCAGCGGTCGAGCTGGCCCTGGTTGAGCGCCTGCGTCCCATGATAAAGTCCGGTGGTGTCGCCGAGCCCGATGGTGTTGGTCGTGGCGAACAATCGGAACCAGGGGTTGGGGCGGATAACGCGATTCTGGTCGAGCAGGGTCAGCTTGCCGTCGGTTTCGAGCACGCGCTGGATGACGAACATCACGTCGGGCCGGCCGGCATCATATTCATCGAACACCAGCGCCACCGGATGCTGCAGCGCCCACGGCAGCAGCCCTTCGCGGAATTCGGTAACCTGCTGCCCGTCCTTGAGCACGATCGCGTCGCGCCCGATCAGGTCGATGCGGCTGATGTGCGCGTCCAAATTGATCCGCACCGTCGGCCAGTTGAGGCGGGCCGCGACCTGCTCGATATGGGTCGACTTGCCGGTGCCGTGATAGCCCTGGATCATTACCCGCCGGTTGCTGGCGAAACCGGCGCAGATGGCGAGCGTGGTGTCGGGGTCGAACACATAGGCCGGGTCGAGGTCGGGGACGCGCTCGTCGGCCTCGCTGAAGCCGGGCACTTCCATGTCGCTGTCGATTCCGAACGCATCGCGCAGCTTCACCATCTTGTCGGGCGAGGCGAGGATCGTGTCGCTGCGGCTTTCGGGCAGGATGTTGGGAATGTCGGTCATGGCAGCCGCCTTAAGCGCTTGCGCGAGCCGCCTCAACCGTCCGCGAGCGCGGCCTTGTCCGGCATTGGAAACAGGCTTGGCAGACGCTTGGCAATCGCGGCGTCACCCTCCGCTTCGATCGACGACAAGGGCGCTCCGGCATAGACGTAGCCGGCGATGGCGGTCGGCGTCCCGCATATGATCAGATCGGGCGCGTCGAGGGCGCCGCGCCCGATGCGGACCTGGCCGTCCTTGCGAATCCAGAAGAAATGCTCGCCGGCCATGTCGAGTTGGATTCTCGCTTCGAGATCGGCCGCCGCCTCTGGGCTCATCATCGTGCGCAGCGACAACAACAGCGACACCGGACTGAACGGGCGGGTCGGGTCATGGCGGGGCGAGCGCACCGCCCAGCGCCCAAGCACCTGGAAGATCGGCGCGGACTCATAGCCCCACGGGGTCAGCTCATAAACCTGAACCGATGCCGGCGGCGGCAACCTGCGGCGAATCAGCACACCCGCCGCCTCAAGCCCCTCGAGCCGCTGCGTCAGCACATTGGCGCTGATCCCGTTGAGACTGGTCTTGAGGTCGCCGAACCGGCGCGGCCCGAGGAGCAGCTCGCGGATCAGCGGCATCGACCAGCGCTCGCCGATCAGGTCCATGCCATGCGCCGCCGCACAGGCATCGTCATACCGCCTTTTATCCTCTTCCCGTCGAGAGTTAGTTATGTTTACTGACTTCATGGTTGTAATTTATAACTTCCATGCCAAAATGCAAGCCGAATCGAGTCGCGAAGGAAGGAAACCGCATGCCGCAAATGATCTTCGTCAACCTGCCCGTCGCCGACCTCGACGCATCAATGGCTTTCTACGAAGCGATCGGCGCGACCAACGACCCGGACTTCACCGACGAGACCGCGGCGATGATGCGCTTCTCCGAAGCGGTGAACGTGATGCTGCTGACCCATGACAAGTGGCGCCAGTTCACGACCAAAGCCATTCCCGACGCCAGGACTCACGCGCAAGTCCTGCTCGCTTTGTCGCGCGACAGCCGCGAGGCGGTCGATGCGATCACGGCCGATGCCGCAAAGGCAGGCGCTGTCATGGATCCGACGCCCCAGCAGGATTATGGCTGGATGTACGGCCGCAGCTTCGAGGATCCCGACGGTCATATCTGGGAGGTATCGTGGATGGACGTAGCGGCCGCCATCTCGGCCACGGCCGAAACGCAGGGCGCCTGAACCGTGCCGGTCGATCCCCAAGCCACCACCGAGGTCACCGCCTTCCGCTGGGTTCCCGATTTCGCCGAGGGGCTGGTGCGCGACCTGCGCATCCGTTGGGCGCTCGAGGAAATCGGGCGGCCATATCGCGTGAAGCTGCTCGATGCGATGAACCCGCGTCCCGCCGACTATTTCCATGAGCAGCCGTTCGGCCAGGTCCCCGCCTATCGCGACGAGGCGGTCCAGTTGTTCGAAAGCGGCGCGATCCTCATCCACCTTGGCCTGGGCGACGAACGCCTGTTGCCATCCGACGAAAGCGGGCGCGGCCGCGCCATCGCCTGGCTGATCGCGGCGCTCAACAGCGTTGAGCCGATGATCTTCGAATTGGTCAACATAGACATCTTCAACCGCGGCCAGGATTGGGCCAAGGAACGCCGTCCGCAAGTCGTCGAGAAAATCGAGGAGCGGCTGCGCTTGCTCGCCGAGGCGCTCGGCGAGCGCGACTGGTTCGAGGATCGTTTCACGATCGGTGACCTGATCATGGTCACCGTGCTTCGCGGCCTTCGCCACACCGACCTCGTTGCCGGCGAGTCGCGATTGGCCGCGCTTGTCGCGCGTGGCGAAGCACGGCCCGCCTTTCAGCGTGCGCTCGCCGACCAGCTATCCGTTTTCGCGCAGCATCAACCCAAAGGAGAAGAAGCATGAGCTATTTCGACGGATTCGTTCAGGCCGTCCCGGCCCTCAACAAGGACGCCTATCTGAAGCATGCCGAGGATGCGGCGCCCTTGTTCCACGAGTTCGGCGCGACGCGCATGGTCGAAGGCTGGGGCGACGACGTGCCCGACGGAAAGGTGACGGACTTCAAGGGCGCGGTGCAGGCCAAGGACGATGAAGTCGTCGTCTTCTCCTGGCTCGAATATCCCGACAAGGCGACCCGCAATGCCGCCGCGGAAAAGATGATGTCCGATCCGCGGATGAAGGAAATGGGCAGCACCATGCCGTTCGACGGGAAACGGATGATCTTCGGGGGGTTCGAATCGCTGATCGACGACGCGGGCGGCGGCGAGCCCGGCTATGCCGATGGCTATCTCGTGCCCGTGCCGAACGCCAATAAGGAAGCCTATCGCGACGTGGCGAGCAAGGCTTCCCAAGTGTTTCGCGATCATGGCGCGACGCGCGTGGTCGAGGCCTGGGGCGACGACGTGCCCGACGGGAAGGTCACCGATTACAAGGGCGCGGTGAAGGCCGAACCCGGCGAGAATGTCGTCTTCTCTTTCGTCGAATGGCCGTCGAAGGACGTGCGCGACGAAGGCTGGAAAAAGGTCATGGCCGATGAGCGGATGCAGGGCGGAGACATGCCATTTGACGGCAAGCGCATGATCTACGGCGGCTTCCAGCCGATCCTTGACACCACGAAGGGGTGAGTCCGATGGCAAATCCCGGCGGGTTCATCTGGTATGAGCTGACCAGCCCCGACCCCGCGGCGTCGAAGACATTCTACGACGCAGTGGTCGGATGGAACTTAGACGTCGATCGGGTTGCGCCCGAAACCGACTACCGGATGATCAAGCGGGCGGACGGCGGCACCGCCGGCGGCGTGCTGACCCTGACCGAGGAAATGCGGGCCGGCGGCGGGCGTCCGATCTGGCTCGGTTACCTTCACACGCGCGACGTCGACGCCACGGTCGAGGCAATCAGGGCCGATGGGGGCCAGGTGATGAGGCCGCCGTGGGACCAGCCCGGCGTCGGCCGGCTGGCGATGGTCAGCGGCCCCGAAGGCGCCCCTTTCTACCTGATGGACCCGCTCCCGCCCGAGGGCGATCCGGGCGCCGCAAGCGACGTCTTCTCGGTCGACCAGCCGCAGCACGTGCGCTGGAACGAACTATGGTCGAGCGACCCGGAGGCCTCGGTCGCCTTCTACCTGTGCCACTTCGGCTGGGGGCAGGAGGGCGACATGGATATGGGCGAAATGGGCAAATACCAGTTCATCCAACATGATGGCGTGATGATCGGTGCGATCATGCCGGCCATGCCCGACATGCCGCAATCGATGTGGAACTTCTACATCGGGGTGGACGACATCGACCGCGCCGCCGCGGCGGTAAAATCGGGCGGCGGGCAAATCGTCAACGGCCCGATGGAAATTCCCGGCGGGGAATATGCCGTCAACGCGGTCGATCCGCAGGGCGCGCACGTCGGTTTCGTCGGCCCGCGCAAGCAATAAGGAGACGGAAGATGACCGACAAACTCACCACTTGCCTATGGTTCGACCAAGGCGAAGCGCGCAACGCGGCCGAATTCTACGCCGCCACCTTCCCTGACAGCAAAGTCGGTCCGGCGATGACCGCGCCGGGCGATTATCCCGACGGCCACAAGGGCGACGAGCTCACCGTCGAATTCACCGTCCTTGGACGGGCCTTCGTCGGCCTCAACGGCGGCCCCCACTTCAAGCCAAACGAAGCAGTCAGCTTCATGGTCGTCACCGAGGACCAGGCGGAAACCGATCGTTACTGGAATGCGATCATCGAACACGGCGGCGCGGCGAGCGAGTGCGGCTGGTGCAAGGACCGCTGGGGCTTTTCGTGGCAGATCACGCCGCGCGTCCTGCTCGAAGGCAATACCGACCCTGACCCGACCGTCGCCAAGCGCGTGTTCGCCGCGATGATGACGATGCAGAAGATCGACGTCGCCAGGATCGAGGCCGCTCGGCGCGGGGAGCCGGTGAATGCGTAAGATTCGCGGAAGCGCTTTCGTTTCGCTGGACGGCGTCCTTCAGGCGCCGGGCGGACCGACCGAGGATCCGACCGGCGGCTTCCAGCATGGCGGCTGGCTGCCCCAATTTTTCGACGAGGACGTCGGCGCCGCGATCGACGATTTTTTCGGTTCGGAATATGATCTGCTGCTCGGACGGCGCACCTACGATATCTTCGCCGCTTATTGGCCGTATGTCGGCGGCGAAGCGACCGGCATGGGCGAGACCTTCGATCGGGCCGGCAAGGATGATGGCGAGGCCGCCGCGGTGGAGATGGGCCGGGCCTTCACCGCCGCCAACAAATATGTGCTGACGCGCGGAAGCCCGGAGCTTGGCTGGTCCAACAGCCACCGGGTCGGAAGCCTCGACGATCTTCGCGCGGTCAGGGACGGCGATGGTCCCGACCTGCTCATCCAGGGCAGCAGCACCCTTTATCCGCAACTGCTTGCCGCGGGGCTTCTCGACCGGCTGACGGTGATGACCTTTCCGGTGGCGCTGGGCCACGGGAAACGGTTGTTCGGCAACGGCACGCCGGCCGAGGCGCTGCGAATGGTCGACCATAAGGTCACGCGGGCGGGCGCGATTATCGCGACCTACGAGCCCGGCGGCAGTGTCGAGCAGGGCTGGGCCGGTCCCCAATCGCACAGCGATCGGGAGCAGGCCCGCCAGGCGGCCATGGCGGAGGGCAGCTGGTGACCGACATCAACGGCCTGGAACTCTACGCCCACCCGTTCAGCTCCTACTGCCAGAAGGTGCTGATCGCGCTGTGGGCGGACGGCACGCCGTTCACTTATCGAATGCTCGACGAGGAGCATCCCGGGAACATGGGGGAATTGAAGCGGCGGTGGCCGTTCGCGCAATTTCCGCTGCTAGTCGACGATGGTCAAACAGTCGTCGAAACCACCCCGATCATCGAGCATCTTCAGGCGCGTCATCCTGGGCCCAACCGCTGGATTCCCGACGGCGATCTGGGGCGCCGCGTTCGCTTTCTCGACCGGTTCTTCGATCTCTTCGTCATGAATAACATGACCAGGCCGGTCTTCGACGCGCTTCGGCCGGAAGGCTCGCGCGACGCTTATGGCGTCGCCCAAGCCCGGGAGGCACTTCACACTGCATACGACTGGCTCGAAGCCAATCTCGGCGAAGGCCCCTGGGCGGTTGGCGACGTCTTCACCCTTGCCGACTGCGCAGCCGCGCCGTCGCTTTTCTACGCCGACTGGGTCGAGGAGATCGGGGCGGATCGCCCACGCCTCTCCGCTTACCGGGCACGGTTGCTAGCCCACCCGATCGTTAGCCGCGCAGTCGACGGCGGCCGGCCTTACCGTCACTTTTTCCCGCTCGGGGCGCCGGATCGCGACTGATTGACTCGGTCATGTAACTTTGTAACATCGGCGCCTCCTGTTCGGGAGAGTGCCATGCGTCATTATTTCCTCCTCGCCCTACCCCTGCTCGGCGCCTGTCAGCCTGCCGCGCCGGACCTGCGCGGGGTGGCGCGCGATGAGACGTTGCTCAGCGTCAATGCCAGCGGCCGCGCCGATACCCGCCCCGACGAAGCTCGGCTCCAACTTGGCGTCCAGTCGAACGCCGGCAGCGCCGCCGAGGCCAGCCGCGCCAACCGCGACAAGATGGCCAAGGTCAGCGCCGCGCTCGCCGAGCTCGGGGTCAAGCCCGACGACATGCAGACCCGCAATCTGACGCTGCAGCGCATCGATTACGGCCCCGAGCGCGGCCGCTTCCGCGCCGACAATCTGGTCGAGGTCAAGCTGCGCGACATGGCTCGGGTCGGCGAGGCGGTCGCGGCGGCGACCGAGGCCGGCGCCAACCTGCTCGGCGGCCCGGACCTGCGCATCTCCGACCGCGAGGCGGCGAGCCGTTCGGCCTACGCCGCCGCCTACCGCGCCGCGCGCTCCCGCGCCGAAGCCTATTCCGG
>JALYQH010000310.1 GCA_030855945.1 Pseudomonadota bacterium
GCCCGTGACCGTTCCCAAGTCGTCGGCGATCAGCGCGAAGGCGCCGGTCACGAGCAGGTCGCCGGGACGGGCCGATTGCGCGGCCCGGGGGACAGCGGGCAAAGGCACCGGAAGCGGGCGTTGGTCGGGCCCGAGAATCTGGAACGGCTCGACCACCGCGACCTCGGGCCAGAACAGGAGCCGTGGCGCCGCAATGCCGCCGGCGGACAGACTCTCGAGCCGCGCGAAGGATTCTTCTGCAAGGCCTTCGCGCCACTTATCCTCCTGGCCGATGTTCGGCTGAACGATGCGGATAGGCTTCCTAGCCGGGTTCGTCTCCGGGACCGGCGCGGTCGGGAATGCCCAGACCAGCAGCAGCCCAGCGCCGATCGCCGCCACCGGCCAGACCTCGCGGCGCCACGCAAGCCACAGCGCGCCGCCGAGCAGAACCGTCAGCGCCGACAGACCATAAGTGCCGACCGCCCCGCTTGCGCCCATCAGCGGCGTGTCGACCAGCACGACCCCGACCGGGTTCCAGGCGAAGCCCGTGAACATGGTGGCGCGCAGCCATTCGCTGATCGCCCAGCCCCCGGCGAGCGCCAGAAGTAGTGCGATGCGGCGGGTCTGGCCAAACCTCCATGCGAGTCCGGTCGCGAGCATCGGATAGACGGCGAGGTAAAGCGACAGAAGGAATACCGCGACCCAGCCAAGCCACGCCGGCATCGCCGCCTGATAAGTGAAGGCGGTCGCGATCCAGTTGAGCCCGACGCAGAATTGGCCGACCCCGAACCCCCAGCCGAGAAGCAAGGCGCGCTTCAGGTTTGGCGCGCGCGCGGTCAGTTCGCACAGCGCGGCGAAGCCAAGGATCATCAGCGGCCCAAGCCCGAACGGTTCGAACGCAAAGGCGGAGAGGGCGCCGAGCGCGAGGGCGATCAGAAAGCTCACCATTGGCCCAAGTTCTCGTCCGCCCTGAGCGGAGAGCGACCTTCGAGTTCGCTCACTATGAACAGCCATTATGGACGGCATCGACAGGCTCACTTGTCTTGCAGCGGCTCGTTTGCCCGTGGCTCCGGTGCTTCCAGCCGCAGCTTGACCATCCGTCGTGCGTCGGCCTCAACGCAGAAAATCCGCCATCCGGACGGATGCTGGACCGATTCGCCCGGCTGCAAAATTCGGCCAGCCAGCAGGAATGTCAGGCCGCCGAGCGTGTCGACCTCGTCGTCCTCGGCGATCAGCCGGGCATCGACGTCGCGCGCGATTTCCTCGAGCTCGACCCGGCTGTCGGCCTCCCACAGGCCGTCGTCCAGCAAATGGAGCATTCCGCCGGCCTGCTCGTCATGCTCATCCTCGATGTCGCCGACGATTTCCTCGACGACGTCCTCGATCGTGACCAGCCCCTCGGTCCCGCCGAACTCGTCGACGACGATCGCGAGATGGACGCGCTCGTGCCTCATCCGCGCGAGGAGGTCGAGCACGCCCATCGACTCCGGCACGAACAGCGGAGTGCGGAGCAAATCCTCGATCGAGCGCGGCCGCGATTCATCGAACCTGGCCTTGAACACGTCCTTGATGTGAATCATCCCGATCACTTCGTCGAGGCTACCGCCGGTCACCGGCAGGCGGCTGTGCTCGGCCTCGGCGAAGGCGGCGACCAACGCCTCGAAGCTTATCGTCGCAGGAACCGCGATGATCTCGCCGCGAGTGACCGCAATCTCGCCGACCGTATGATCGCCGAAGTGAAGCAAATTGCGCAGCATCTGCCGCTCGAGCGGGCTGAGGTCGCCGCGCCGTGGGGCCGCCGCATCGGCCTCGTCGATCGCATCCTCGAGCCGGTCGCGCAGCGTCGCGTCATGATCCTCGCCGAAGATCAATGCGCGCATCCCGCGCCATAGCCGCGAGCCGCCTTCCTCTTCCTCGTGCCGCGTCGCCATCAGTGCGCGTCCTCGCCGGAACTTTGCCCGTAAGGATCGGCGATGCCGAGGCGGGCCAGCGCGCGCACCTCGCGCGCCTCCATGTCGGCGGCGGCATCGTCGTCATGATGGTCGTAGCCGAGCAGGTGGAGCGTGCCATGAACCATCAGATGACTGGCATGATGTTCGATGCTGACCGCCTTGCCCTCCGCCTCGGCGGCGCACACCCCGCGCGCCAGCACGATGTCGCCGAGCATCAGCTCGGGACCGTCCGATGCGCCGTCCTCGAGATCGGCGGGGTCGGCCAGCGGGAATGACAATACGTTGGTGGCCGAGTCCTTGCCGCGCCACCGCGCATTGAGCACGCGCACCTGTTCGTCGCTGGTCAGGCGGACCCCAAGCTCGACGAAGCGCGGTCCGTCACCAAGCTGTGGAACAGCGCTTTCGGCAATTGCGGATTTGGCCGCGCGGCGGGCCAGTTCGGCCCAGTTGCTACTGTCCCAGTCCGGATCCGCGTCGAGCGAGACGTCGAGCATGGTCACGCCCCCGGGCCTTCATAGGCCTCGACGATTTTCCCGACCAGGGGATGGCGAACGACGTCGGCCGAGGTGAAGCGGATCATCGACAGCTTGGGAATGCCCTCGAGCTTCGAGATAGCATCGTTGAGTCCCGACTGTGTGCCGGTAGGAAGATCGCTCTGGTTCGGATCGCCGCAAATCACCATTCGGCTGCGCATGCCGAAGCGGGTGAGGAACATCTTCATCTGCATTGGCGTCGTATTCTGCGCCTCGTCGAGAATGACGAAGGCGTCCGAAAGCGTGCGTCCGCGCATAAAAGCGATCGGCGCGATCTCGATCTCGCCCGACGCAATGCGCCGCTCGACCTGCTCGGTCGGCAGCATGTCGTAAAGCGCGTCGTAGAGCGGGCGAAGATAGGGATCGACCTTGTCCTTCATGTCGCCCGGCAGGAAGCCGAGCCGCTCGCCCGCCTCAACCGCCGGCCGCGAAAGGATCAGCCGGTCGACCGAGCCCGAAATGAGCTGGCTGACCGCCTGCGCCACCGCCAGATAGGTCTTTCCAGTGCCCGCCGGGCCAAGCGCGAAGATCATGTCGTCGCGGCCCAGCGCCTGCATATAGGCGGTCTGGATTTTCGAGCGGGGGACGATCGTCTTCTTGCGGGTGCGGATCATCACGCCCGAAGGCGAGGCGACCTCATCGGTGATGATTCCGTCGAGCGCCGGCTGGTTGGCCATGCCGATTACCGCTTCCACCGCCGCGGCGTCGATGTCATGGCCCTGGTCGAGCCGATTGTAGAGCCCGGTCAGCACGTCGCGGGCGCGCGCCGCGCTGTTCGGCTCGCCCTCGATCATCACCCGGCTGCCGCGCGCGGCGATGTGCACGCCGAGCCGGTCCTCGATCATCACCAGATGGCGGTCGTAATCGCCGAACAAGGGCCCGATCAGATAGGGTTGCTCGAACTCGAGTTCGAGCCGCG
>JALYQH010000320.1 GCA_030855945.1 Pseudomonadota bacterium
ATGTCGGGCCACCAACAGATCAGGCTCTGCTCGACGCCAACGTCGCCAAACTCCGTGAACGCAACATCATCGCCGTAGCCAGCGGCCCTGCAAAACATGTCCAATCGATACAGAAAGCAGCGCCGGACCGCGTCATTCCCGCCCTGAGCTTTGGCAACAACCTCCCGTCGGTCCAGGAATTGCGACGACTGCATGCAAGTGGGCTGCTCAAGGTGATCGGAGAACTGACGTTTCAGTACGACGGCGTCGCGCCTAATGACCCTCGGATCGAGCCATATTATGCACTCGCCGTAGCGCTCGATATTCCGGTGGCGATCCACGTGGGCCCTGGTGCGCCGGGCATCTCCTACTTCGGTGCGTCGCGTTACCGAATGCGCGATTCGAACGCGCTGGCACTTGAAGACGTGCTCATGCGACACCCGAAGTTGCGGCTCTACGTGATGCACGCAGGCTGGCCCATGGGTGACGAAATGGTGGCCCTGCTCTATGCTCATCCACAGGTGTATGTGGATACAGGCGTAATCGACTATGCATTTCCTAAATCAGCGTTTCACGCATACCTGAAGCGGCTGGTGGATGCTGGCTTCGCGGATCGGATTATGTTTGGCTCGGATCAGATGGTATGGCCGGGAGCAGTGGACGCTGCGATCGAGGGCATCGAAACGGCTACCTTCCTCAGCCCACAACAGAAGCGCGACATCTTCTACAATAATGCTGCGCGGTTCCTTCGCCTTACACCCGAGGAAATGTCTCGCCACCGGAGCCGCTAATGTCCGCTTTCCGTCCGTTTCGGACATTCCGCTTTTCACCCTGAGCGGACATTCTCGTCAGCTCGGTCGCATCAGGAAGCTGAAGGGCAATATCGCAACACTGGCTGCGGTCAAATTGACGGCAACGACAACGCGCAGATGTCGGACAGACCGGCTCCCCGGCCAGAACCCAAGCAAGATCGGTGCAATCAGCGGAGCGACTGCGAATGCGTTAGCCTAATTATCGCTAGTGGCCGACCGCGACTACATGGAGCTGTTTCGACCGGCCCAGAAAGATTCAAATTGCCGTTGGTACTCGCATAAGCGTGCTCGGCTTAACCGATCTCCGCGATTAAACGAGCGGCATCCAGTTCGAGCATCTTCGCAATATCTGCGAACTCAAAAACATCCAAACGGCGCTCAGCCGCTCAACTCGCTTTTAAAAGCCCGTATCGCAGCGTATCGCAAATAACTCGATTTACGCTCCGAAAACCAGTTTACTCCGTAATAAACTCACGCAAAACCTCGAAATATGCAGTTGATCTATGCAATCGCACTGCAGAGGTCAGGAGTTCGATCCTCCTCAGCTCCACCACGCCCTATCGACGATCAGCATGCGAATTTGAGGGCTCCCGCGCAAGCACTGTGCTCGCGCGTCGGCGATTGGACGCGCATCCGAACAGCGGTCAGCATTTAATCTCCGAAGCGATTGCAATTGCGAGGCGTTCGCAATAGTGAGGGCCATCGTCTTATCAAGGGTCCTGCATGTTTTCCCCTGTACTTACCGCTACCGTCCTTGCCGCGGCGGCCGCGGCCCAGCCCCAAGGCGAAGCGCCGGCGAACGCCCCGGAGCTGGAGGAGATCGTCGTCACGGGGGACCGATCGGGATTCGGCGCCTCGCTGGTGCAGGTCGGCACGTTCCGCAACGCGCGGGTCATCGATGTTCCGCTGACGGTGAACGTCGTACCCCAAGACCTGATCAAGGCGCAGGCGGTAACCGGAATTTACGAGGCGCTGCGCAACACCGCCGGGGTCAGCCGCTCGCAGCTCAACGGATCGACCTATGACAATGTCGCGGTGCGCGGGATCCTCGTCGAGAACCGCACCAGCTACCGGCTCAACGGCTCGCTGCCGACGATCAACCTCGTCGACTTGCCGCTCGAGAATAAGGACCGGGTCGAAGTGCTCAAGGGCGTCGGCGCGCTCTATTACGGCTTCGCGCCTCCGTCGGGGATTATCAACCTCGTCACCAAGCGCCCCGACCGCGACCTCCTTAATGTCGAAATGTCCAGCACCAATCATGGTTCGGCCAAAGCCGCCGTCGACTGGAGCCAGCGGATCACCGACCGGTTCGGCGTGCGGCTTAATGGGTCGGCGGCGACGCTGGAAACCGGGGTTGATCGCGTCGACGGGAAGCGCTTCGTGGCCGCCGCTGCCGCCGACTGGAGGCTCAGCGACGCGCTCACCTTCCGGCTCGATGGCGAATATGTCTACAAGGAAATCAGTGAGACGTCCGCGTTGCAGCTGCTTCCCGCGGCGCAGGGCTTCGTCCCCAAAATTCCCGATCCGACGCTGAACTTCGGCGGGCGCGATCTTCGCTACAGCGCCTTCGCCATTAATGTTCTGGGCCGGGTCGACTGGCGGATTTCGCGCCAGCTCGCGCTGACGGTCGAGACCGGGCAAGCGGTGACCGAGCGCGACCGCGATTTCTCCCAGTTTGAAAATTACGGCGGGCCGAGCGGCGACGGCACGTTGCGCATCTTCCGCACCCGCGATCAGCGCTACCGCAATCGCAACGCCCGCGCCGAGCTCGCCGCGACTTTTGCTACCGGACCGGTCACGCACAACCTGGTCGGCGGGGTGACCGCCAACTGGCGCTTCCAGAACGGCCGCAACAGCAATTCGCTGATCGTGGCGCAGAATTTCTTCGATCCAAGCGACGTCAGCGTCCCCGATCCGACCGTCTTTACCACGGCGCCGCTCAACATCCGTGACGCCGGTGCTTACGTCGTCGACCGCGCCGCTTTCGGCCCGGTCGAATTGCTCGCCGGCCTGCGTTACAGCGATTACAAGAGCCGCTCGACGAACGCGGCCGGCATTACCACCCGCTTCGACCTTCAGAAATGGACGCCTTCGGTCGGGCTGATCGTCAAGCCGGCCCGCGACATTCGTCTCTACGCAACCTATCTTGAGGGGCTCGAGGAAGGCGGCACCGCGCCGCTCAACAATGCCAATGGCGGCGACGTGCTTCCGCCCGCCGTCTCGAAACAATATGAGATCGGGGTGAAGGGCGAGGCGTTCGCGGGGATCATCTTCCAGCTCGCCGGCTTTCAGATCGACCGGCCGTTCGCCTTCACCGACCCGGCCGACCAAGTGTTCAAGCTCGCCGGCCAATCGCGCTACCGCGGAATCGAGGGATCGGTCAGCGGGGAGGTCAGCGAGCAATTGTCGCTGTTCGCCTCGGGTCAATATCTCGACGCCGAGGTGCGCCGCTCGAACAATGCCCTGGTGCTCGGCAAGACGCCCGAGAACACTCCCAAATGGACCGGCAGCCTCTACGCCGAATATCGCCCCGACTGGGTCCAGGGGTTCGCCATCGGCGGGGGCGCATTTTACGTCGGCGAGCGGGCGGTCAACGCGCTCAACCAGGCGTTCGTCGACGGCTACACGACTTATTCGGCGTCGCTGCGCTACACTTTTGAAGACGTAATCCGGGGCGGCCTGACGCTTCAACTCAACGCCGACAATCTCACCAACGAGCGTTACTGGAGCACCGCCGGGAACAACCTCCTCGGCGTCGGCTTGCCGCGCCAGATCAAGCTCACCGCGCGCATCGGGCTGTGATGCGCAAGGCTCTGTTCCAGCTCCATTTGTGGCTCGGCCTGGTGGTCGGGCTGCT
Organism: Pseudomonadota bacterium; assembly: GCA_030855945.1. Lineage (GTDB taxonomy): Bacteria > Pseudomonadota > Alphaproteobacteria > Sphingomonadales > Sphingomonadaceae > Sphingomicrobium. Next base: position 3,649 of record JALYQH010000320.1, read on the forward strand.
GTGGGCGTTGCAGGGCCTGACCGGCGCGTCGCTCGTCTTTCACCGCGGGATGGACCGTTGGGCAGTGGGCCCTGTCGCTCCCGGCCCGATGGTGTCGATGGACCGGATTGTCGCCGAGACCGAAGCGCGCGCCGGCGTCAAGGTCCTGATGGTGGCGATCGAGGGCAAGCGGGGCGACATCCTCAACGTCCATCTTGCCGGCGAGGCGCCGCGCCAGCTCCAGGTCGAGGCCGCGACCGGCCGGCCGCTGCGGCTGCGCGATCATGATCCGAGCACGCCGCTTGGCGGATCGGCGTGGCGCTGGGTCTATCTGCTCCATGAATCGCTGCTCCTCCACGACCGCGGCGAGACGCTGATCGGCGTGTCCGGGCTGCTCCTTTTCACGAGCCTGCTCACCGGCCTGTGGCTGGGTTTCCCGAAGCGGCGTCAATGGCGTCAGGCGCTCGGTTGGCGCGGCTGGAAATCGCTGCGCGCCAAATTGTTCGGCTGGCACCGGTTGGCGGGAATCATCGCCGGCTCGCTGCTGCTGATCACCGTCCCCGGTGGCATCTGGATGATCTTCGCCGCCGATCTGCGCCCCAGACTGGCGGCGGTCGTCGAGCATCAGCTGCCGTTCAAGCCAGCTCCGGCCGAGCGGCTGGGCGAGATCATCGCGCCGCAGCAGGCGGTGGATGCGGCGCGGGGAACCTTTCCCGAGGCCGCCTTCGTCCGCGTGACGATGCCGACGCCCACCGCGCCGGTCTATTCCGTTCGCCTTCGCCAGCCAGCCGAAATCCGCGTCTGGTCCGGCGTGACGACGGTCA
>JALYQH010000325.1 GCA_030855945.1 Pseudomonadota bacterium
GCAGTTCACCGATCATCGAGAGATCGAGAAGGTTCGAGCGGTCATGGTCGCCGCAAACAAGTACCGGATGCCGATGATCATTCATGTCCGCCCAGGCAACGTTTATGGGCAGCGGGAAGCAGAAATATTCCTTCGCCAGCTAGTTGCGGCAGCGCCGGATGTGCCAATCCAGATCGCTCATTTCTGGGGCGGGGAAAGCTACGCTCGCGAGCCGTTGCAGGTCTTCGCTGATGCCGTTTCATCAGGGGACCCAGTCGCCAAGAATCTCTTTTTCGATGTTTCGGCAGTGTTGATGCAGGCGCGCAAGAAAGAGCAGATGCAGGAGATCGTAGCCAGGATGAGGCAGATCGGGATGAACCGCATCCTGTGGGGCTCGGATGCTCCTCCGAAAGAAGCGTGGGAAGGTTTCCGTAAGCACGTACCTCTGACCGAAGAGGAGTTCACAAGGATTGCGAACAACGTCGCTCCCTATCTGCGCTGAAGTTGCTTCAGGCCCCTGCGGCAGGAAATACGCAATGTCCGCTTCCCACCCCATTGCGGACATTGGCCTGGGTGTGATTTCGACCTAGGATCGAGATAGTGAGATTGCGCCTTTCCCCATCGCCAGCCAATGCTCGCGCGAAGTGAAAGGGAGGCCAGCGTGAGGCAGTTCGAGAGCTACGCTCAAAATGGCGAGGACGTGCGGCTCAACCGTTGCTTTGGAGGTCTTGCGACCGGCACCTACATCGACGTGGGTTCTTCCGAACCGACCCGCCACTCGCCGACCTATGCCCTGTACAGGATGGGTTGGCGGGGAATCGCTATCGAGCCTCTCCCCGATCGCTGGCGCGAGCTTGAAGCGCTGCGCTCGAGAGACATTAATCTGAACATCGCGCTTTCCGACCAGCCTGGAAGCACGACGCTCTTTCGCTCGCTGGGCAGGGGCGGAACCTCGACGATCGTGCAAGCCGCCGGCGAGGACATGCGGCGGGCTCACGAGGAGGTGATCGGGATTGAAGTACAGGCCGATACGCTAGCGAACATCTGCTCGGTTCATCTCGCTGGCGTCCAATCCTATGAGATTCTGAAAATCGATGTCGAGGGAGCGGAAGGGCTGGTGCTTGCCGGAGCCGACTTCGCTTCCTGCAGGCCGATCGTGATCATCGCCGAGGGTCCCAGAATACCGCCTCCGTGGGAGGAAGGTTTGGTAGGAAACGGGTATGTGTTCATCACTCACGACGGCGTCAACCGCTGGTACGCCTGCTCCACTCGCAGGGACATCGCGGAGGCGTTGGAGCCTCCCGTCAGCGTTAATGACCGTTACCTTTGCGTCGACCAGTATGGATCGCCCTTTCGGAACTTGAGCCACCCGGACCAGTCATGGTCGGCAGCCTTCGCGCTGACGATGGTTCGCGCGGTTCGCACGCTTGATCCGCACGTCCTGACCGCCGCCTACCTCGAGCGGTTTCCTGAACATATGTTGATACGTCCGGCAGACGCGGTGTCCTACTCGCAGGCCGTCAGAGTGACTCTCGGCCGACGGGCGACAGAAGAGGAGCTGGCGCTGTTCCGCACGCGCAGCCCCACAACCTCGCTTCAAGACATATACAGAGAGCTGGTCTCGTCCGAGGAGTTCGGGGCCCATCGCGGACGAGTGATCGGATCTGTGTGAATCGACGCCCGCTTCGAGCTATTGCGAAGGTTTGACCTTTCCCTCACTTGCTAATCCATGCGGCTCGCACGGCTCATCCTCCCCAGCCTGGCACTAATGGCCTGTTCGGGCGACGGCGCGCCTCAGCTATGGTCAACCAGTTGTCCGCCTTCGTTCGAAACGGTTCTCTATCCCAACGGTACCTTCGTCGAAGCAGGCGATGGTCGCGGGCGATGGCGAAGAGACGGTCGGACATTAAAGATTGAGGTCCTCCAGCACCCGAGCGTCGAGTTTCAGAGCCTCTATCCAGAACTAATGTCCCTGGACGAGGACCGCGTTCTGCCGTTCATCAATGAGCAGACGCTGGAAGCCGAGCGGGGTGGTCTCAAAAAGCTGTTTCATCGCTGCGTGTGAGACGAATTTCCACCCATCGCCGACATTCTGCGGACCAACCATTGCGGGCACTATCCAATCAGGCAGGCTAGAACGCTCGGCGCTGCGCCCCGACGAGCATCCTTAGCAGCATCGCAACTGGCCTCGGGACGCCGACCTTTCCTTCGAGCCACAGGCTGACCGCCGAGCGGCTGACGCCGATCGCGGCGGCGAGGTCGGACTGGGTGCGGTAGCCGAGCTTGCGCATATGGGTGCGCAATTCGTCGGGCGCCATGGAGGCGAGCAATTCGGGGGAAGGGTGGTCGGGCATTCTTTCTTTCGTCAAGTCCGGGGTGACGGCCTGATCGGTGCCGTCAAATCGCGTCCTGGCCGCGTTCGCCGGTGCGGATTCTCACCGCTTGTTCTACCGGAAGCACGAAAATCTTGCCGTCGCCGATACGGCCGGTGCGGGCGGCGGCTTCGATCGCCTCGAGGGTGCGGTCGACGAGCTCGTCCTCGACCACCACCTCGATCTTCACCTTGGGCAGGAAATCGACGACATATTCGGCGCCGCGGTAAAGCTCGGTATGGCCCTTCTGGCGGCCGAAGCCCTTGACCTCGGTGACGGTGATTCCGCTGACCCCGACCTCGTGGAGCGCGTCCTTCACGTCGTCGAGCTTGAACGGCTTGATGATCGCCTCGATCTTTTTCACGGGTGCGGCGCTCCTTTTCCCGGGACGACTATCATAATGGGCTGCCAAATACCTGCCGCAATTGGCGGGCAAGTGCGATGGCATGAAAGCCATCATCCTTTCGGCCGGGCAGGGCTCGCGCCTCGGCTCGTTGACCGCAGCCCGGCCCAAATGCCTGATCGAGTTCGCCGGGCGCAGCCTGCTCGACCGCCAGCTCGACACGCTCGATGCGTGCGGGGTCGACGAAGTGGTGGTGGTGACCGGCTTTCGTGACGACCAGGTCGAGGCGGCGCTGGCGCGGCGGATCGGCGGACCGCGCGTGCGGACCCTGTTCAATCCCTTCTACAAGGTGGCCGACAATCTCGGCTCGCTGTTCATCGCCCGCGAGGAGCTCGAGGGCGAGGTGCTGGTGTGGAACGGCGACACGCTGGTCAGCGAGGCGCTGATGGCGAGGGTGCTCGCCAATCAGGCGCACCGCGGCATCTGCGTCACGATCGACCGCAAGGCGCGCTATGACGACGACGACATGAAGGTCGTCGTCGACGATGGCGACGGACGGTTGCGCGCCATCGGCAAGCGGATCGCCAAGGGCGTCAACGCCGAATCGATCGGGCTGCTGGCCTTTCGCGGCGACGGCGCGGGGCGGTTCCGCCACGCGATCGAACGGGCGATGCGGACCAGCGAAGGCACGACCATCTGGTATTTGCGCGTGATCCATCACCTCGCGCAGAATGGCGTGGTGGGGACGTTCGACATATCCGGCGAAGGGTGGGGCGAAGTCGATTTTCCCGAGGATATCCCAGGCGCCGAAGCGCTGTGCGCGGGATGGGATGCGCTGCGCGGGACGCAGGTGAAAAAGGCGGCGGCCGCCTGATCAATCCTCTGCGGGGCGCGGAAGAGACCGCAAGACCTGACGCTGGACCCAGAGCCCGGCGAGCAAGAGGACGGGCGCCGCTTGCGGAAAAGCGACGCTGAGATAGCCGCCGATGGCCATCGCCCGACTGGGCCAGGTCAAGTCGCCCCAGCGCGTGTGGAGCAGCGTCAGAAACCCGAGGCTGACAACCGCCATATCGTAGGCGAACCCATAAGGAAGGACGAGAAAGCTGGCCGTCGCCAAAGGAAAGGCGAGCCGGATCAGCGGCTGTTGCCGTAGACCCCAGAGCAGGGCCAAGCTTGCCACCGCGACCGCCGCATGGGCCCACCATGCGAAGGGGAATAAGCGAAGCGCGGCATAAGTAGAGGGCATGGCGCTGAAGAAGGGTTGGTCGGAGCGGGTCGTCAGAATCGCCATTTGGGTCTCGGCTCCGACGGTGAGGTAGGAGCGGGTCAGCCCGAATGCCCATTCGGCCGAAAGCCAGATGAGGAGGGTCACAGCGACCGCGACCGCCATCTGTCGCCAACGCCGTTTGAACGCCAAGGCCGGCGCGAGCAGGATGCCAAGGTGAGGCTTCATCGTCAAAAGCCCCGCCGCGCTGCCGGAGCCGGCGAAGGACCATAGCCATAAAGCGGCGACGAACAGCCCCCATTGCCCATTGGGGAAAGGGACCGTTGCCGGGAGCAGGAGGAGCCACGGCCAGGGAAAATTGATGTAGCGCCGCGCCGCGACGAGGAAGCAGGCGAGGCCGGCCAGCGACCATAAGAGCAGCGCGGCTACATAAGGGAGCAGCGAAAGCAGAAAGCCGATCGCCAGTGTCGCGGGCGGATAGCTATAATTCTGCCCAGCCAGAATGCCTTGCTCGCGAAGCGCCGGCAGGTAAGCGGCCTGATCGTAGACGTTGATTCCCTCGGCCACCGCGAAGCGTCCGCCGAAATATAGGTTGGTGAAATCACGCCCCCACCAGGTCCCGGCGTGGGGCAGGAAATGGCCGTCGCGATGAATGAAATCGAGCAGCGCGAACTGAAACGAGGGATAGGCCCGACGAGCAGGAGCGCGCACCACAAGACAATCGGTGGCCGCGCTTCCTTCGGCGCGGCTGGCCCCCAAATATTCATGGCGCTTGCTAGGACGCGGGCGGGTGCCAGGCAAGGTCGATCGGGCGGGCCAGCGCGGCGCGATTCAGTAAGGCGGGCGGTCCAGGCCGCGGGGGCTTTTGGTGAATATCTCGTGCCCGGTCTCGGTGATTCCGATCGAATGTTCGAACTGCGCCGACAGCGAGCGGTCGCGGGTCACCGCGGTCCAGCCGTCGTCGAGCAATTTCACTTCGGCGCGGCCGATGTTGATCATCGGTTCGACCGTGAAGAACATGCCGGGCCGAAGCTCGGGGCCGGTGCCCGGGCGGCCGGCATGGACCACTTCGGGGCTGTCGTGGAACAGGCGGCCGACGCCATGCCCACAAAAATCGCGGACCACGCTATAGCGATGCTTTTCGGCGTGGGACTGGATGGCGTGGCTGACGTCGCCGAGCCGGTTGCCGGGGCGCGCCTGCTCGAGCCCGAGCATCAGGCATTCGTAGGTGATATCGACCAGCTTGCGCGCCTTGATCGACACGTCGCCGACGAGGAACATGCGGCTGGTGTCGCCATGCCAGCCGCCGAGCAGCGGGGTGACGTCGACGTTGACGATGTCGCCGTCCTTGAGCGGCTTGTCGCCGGGGATGCCGTGGCACACGACATGGTTGATCGAGGTGCAGCTGCTTTTGGAATATCCGCGATAGCCGAGCGTCGCGGGGACCGCCCCGGCATCGAGCATCATACGGTGGACGATGGCGTCAATTTCGCCGGTGGTGGTGCCAGGGGCGATGGTCAGGGCGAGCGCGTCGAGAATCTCGGCGGCGAGGCGGCCGGCGGTGCGCATCCCGGCGAAGCCGTCGGCTCCGTGAAGCTTGATGACGTGGCTGCGCGCCTCGGTGCGGTCCTCGGCGCTGACTTGGATATATTCGGTCATGGCGGCTAGATAGAAGCGGGCGGCACGAAAGTCACGGGAGCGCGCGGTGGGACGAGTGTGGACGGCGGCGCTGCTGGTGATCGGGGACGAGATCTTGTCGGGGCGCACCCAGGACCGGAACATCGCGCAGGTCGGAAGCTGGCTCAACGTCCAGGGGATTCGCCTGGCGGAAGTGCGGGTTGTGCCCGACGTCGAGGGGCGGATCGTCGAGGCGGTCAATGCGCTAAGCAGCGCGCACGATTATCTGTTCACCACTGGCGGCATCGGCCCCACCCATGACGACATCACCGTCGACAGCATCGCCAAGGCGCTTGGGCTGCGAGTGGTGGTCCATGACGAGGGGCGCGCAATCCTCGAACATTATTATGAAAGTCGCGGCGGCCTGACCGAGGCGCGGCTGCGGATGGCGCGGGTGCCCGAAGGGGCGAGCCTGATCCACAATCGCATGTCCGGGGCGCCGGGCATCCGCATCGCCAATCTGTTCATCCTCGCCGGCGTGCCGCACATCGCCGCCGGAATGCTCGATGCGCTGACCGGTGCGCTCGAGGGAGGGCGGCCGTTGGTGTCGGTCACGCTCGGCGCGTGGGCGGCGGAAAGCGAGGTCGCCGAGCTGCTCCGCGAGGCCGAGCAGGCCCATGACGGCGTGTCGATCGGCAGCTATCCCTTCTTCAAGGACGGCCGGGTTGGCGCCAATTTCGTCGTGCGGTCGGAGGATGAGGCGCTGGCGCGGAGGTGCGCGGCGAAGCTGGGGAAGGCGCTGGTGGCTGCGGGACACGAGGTGGTCGAAGGCGGGATTTAGGGCGCAGTGCTTTGCAGCCGCGCTCCAACCCGGCCGATCTGCTGCCAGTCGCCCGTCGCTTCGCTCCGGCGCTCCAATCGCCGCCGGGCGACATGCCCCCGGCATGTCGTTTGGTCCGGCGCGCTCCAATCCCGGCCATCGGCCGAGATTGGAGCGGGTGAAGGGAATCGAACCCTCGTCACTTGCTTGGGAAGCAAAAGCTCTACCATTGAGCTACACCCGCTGACGGCGCGAGGTGCGATTGGCATAGGTCGGCGGCGATCGTCAACGCCGCATTGAAAAGGGCGCCGCTCGATGCCGAGCAACGCCCTTTCTGCTTCGGCCGATACTGGCCGATCGACTTAGAAGCTTACGCTGAGCGATGCGCTAACGGTGCGTGGCGCGCCGATCTGCACGAACGGCGCAGAACCGTAGAAGCCCGAGCCCGATACCGACTGATTGAGCCCGCCGCCAAAGCCGCCAACGTAGGTTTCGTCGAACAGATTGTAGACGTTGAGCTGTACGTAGGTCTTCTCGACGATCTGGTCGAGGTTGAAACGGACGTCGAGGTTGACCAACCAATAAGCATCGGCCGCCGCTTCGTAGAGCTGTGTGATGTCCGCTTCGGCATCGACGTCGCCGGCAAGTACCGGACGGTTGGTGTCGAAGAAGAAGCGCGGCCCGGTGCGCTTGGCGGTGACGCCCATGTCGAGCGGACCGAATTTGCCGAGGACCGACGTGCCAAACGTATATTTCGGCGTGCCGGCCTCACGATTGCCGGCAATGAAGGCGCAATT
>JALYQH010000346.1 GCA_030855945.1 Pseudomonadota bacterium
CGGTGGGGCTCTTTGACGCTGACCGACTCGCGAGCTTGATCGGCGCTTCGTGTCCCGAAATGGGGCGAAGTTGATACAAATAGGATTTGACCGCTTTATCGCATCAACTTCGACGCGTTTTCGCGGTTTTAGCCCGCCGAGCGGCGTTCGATCGTTGCCCCGACGCCCTGGAGCTTTTCCTCGAGCCGCTCATAACCGCGGTCGAGGTGGTAGACGCGGAGCACTTCGGTCTCGCCCTCGGCGCATAGTCCGGCAAGCACCAGGCTCATCGACGCGCGAAGGTCGGTCGCCATGACCTGCGCGCCGGTCATTCCCTCCACTCCGTGGACAATCGCCGAACGGCCGCGGACGTCGATCTCGGCGCCCATGCGGCGCAGCTCGGGGACGTGCATGTAGCGATTCTCGAAGATCGTCTCCTCGAGGAAGCTTTCGCCCGGCGCCATGCACAGCATCGCCATGAATTGCGCCTGCATGTCGGTCGGGAAACCGGGGTAGGGCGCGGTCGAGACGGCGAGCGGCTTCAGCGGCCGGTCGGCGGTGACCTTGATGCCATTTGCGGTGAACTCGATCGTCAGGCCCGCAGCGGCGAGCGCTCCGGTGATCGCCAGCATGTCGTGCGGCCGCGCGCCGACCAGTTCGATCGACCCGCCGGTTATCCCCGCCGCGCAGGCATAGCTGCCGGCCTCGATGCGGTCGGGCATGACGTCGTAGCTGCAGCCGTGGAGACCCTCGACCCCGTCGATGATCAAGTGTGACGAGCCGATGCCGTCGATCTTGCCGCCCATCGCGACGAGCAGCTCGCACAGGTCGACGATTTCGGGCTCGCGCGCGGCGTTGAACAATTCGCTGCGGCCGGTGGCGAGAACCGCCGCCATCAACGCATTTTCGGTCGCCCCGACCGACACTACGGGAAAGCTATACTCGCCGCCGGGCAGCCGCCCCTTGGGCGCGGTCGCCTTGACGTAGCCGGCGGTCAGCTCGATTTCGGCCCCAAGCGCTTCCAGCGCTTTCAGATGAAGGTCGATCGGGCGGTCGCCGATCGCGCAGCCGCCGGGCAGCGACACGGTCGCCTCGCCGGCGCGGGCCAGCATCGGGCCGAGCACGAGGATCGAGGCGCGCATCTTGCGCACCATGTCATAGGGCGCGACGGTCGAGGCGATCTCGCGGGCGCTCAAGGTCATGCGGCGGCCGAACTCGCCACTTTTGACGCCCGCGACCTTGGTCGAGGCGCCAAGGCCGTTGAGCAGATGCGAGAAATTATCGACGTCGGCGAGCCGCGGCAAATTGCCGAGCGTCAATTTCTCACAGGTCAACAGCGCGCACGGCAGCAGCGTCAGCGCGCTATTCTTGGCGCCCGAGATGGGAATGCGGCCTTCGAGGCGCTTGCCGCCGACGATGTGAATGGAATCCATCGCGGCGCTTTAGCGACTCGCGTGTGACTGGCAAGCGGCTCAGGCCTTCTCCAGCGTGCACTGCAGCGGATGCTGATTCTCGCGGGCGAAGTCGATCACCAGACTGACCTTGGTCTCGGCAACTTCGTAGGTGAACACGCCGCACAGCGCGATGCCGTTCTGGTGAACCTGGAGCATGGTGCGAGTCGCATCCTCGATGCTCATTGAGAAATATTGCTGGAGGACGAGGACGACGAATTCCATCGGCGTATAATCATCGTTGAGCATCAGCACTTTGTAATTGCTCGGCTTTTTGGTGCGCGGCCGAGTGCGCGTGACGACGCCGGTCTCGATCTCGTCGAGCCCGTCGCCGCGACCGGGTTCGTCACCCGCCATGAGAATCGTCAAACAGTCCATATGTCGCCCAAGATATGGCAAGCCCGGAACGCGCCGCAAGGCACCTTGCGCCGCACCGTTCCTTTTTCAGACGAAAAAACGGCCGCTCCCGGAAGGAAGCGGCCGCTTAGTGATCCTTACCCGGAGAGGAGATTGGGTCAGGCGGTCAGTTCGTTGATGCGCTCGGCATTGACGCTGGCGCGGTTCGAGATCGGCTGGATCGC
>JALYQH010000005.1 GCA_030855945.1 Pseudomonadota bacterium
TGGTGCCGCTGGTGAACGCGATCAGCGCGGGGTCGTCCTGCGCGGTGTCGATCGGCGGGAGCGGTTCGAGCTTGGCCGTCCGGGTTTCGAGCTCGCCCTTGCCGTAATCGCCGTCATATTTGACGAGGTGCTTGACGAAGCGCGTCTGCTCCAATGCTTCGCGAAAATCGCCGATGAAGCGGCTGTCGACGATCGCGTGGCTGATCTCGGCGCGGTCGATGACGGTGGCGATCTCGCCGGGGCGGAGGAGAGGCATGGTCGCGACAACGACCCCGCCGGCCTTGAGCACGCCAAGCCATGCCGCGAACAAGGTATAGCAATTGGGGCCGCGCAGAAGCACGCGGTTGCCGGGGATCACACCCTGCTCCTCGACCAGCAGGCGGGCGATGCGGCCGGAGAATTGGTCGAGGTCGGCATAGGTCCACCGGCCATGATCGTTGACCACCACCAACGCATCGCCCGCGCCGCCCTTGAGCAATTCCGCGGCGGCGTTGAGCCGGTCGGGATAGTCGAGCAGGTGGAACTGCGGAAGCTGGCCGGGCGAAGGAAGTCGTTCCTCGACGAACCTGTCCCTCATTCCGGCACCACCGCTGTTGCCTCGATCTCGATCAAGGCCGCGGTTTCGACCAGTTGGCGGACTTCGACCAGCGCCATTGCGGGGTAGTGCGGGCCAATAATCGCCTTCCACGCGGCACCGATCTCGTCGCGGCTGCGGACATAATCGTCGCGGTCGACGACGTAGGCGGTCATTCGTACGAGATGCTCGGGTCCGGCACCGTCCTCGGCGAGGATCGCGACGATGTTGCGGAGCACCTGCGCGAACTGGCCGGCGAGGGTGTGGCTGGTGAAATGCTCGCGTTCGTCCCAGCCGACGACCCCGGCGGTGAAGATCATCCGGCCCGATGCGCTAATGCCGTTCGAATAGCCTTTGGGGCGCGGCCATCCGGTGGGAAGAAGGCGCTTCATGTGCGGTGCTCCTTGAGCAGGTCGCGGGCGATGATCTGCCGCTGCACTTCGCTCGCGCCTTCGTAGATCCGCAGCGCGCGGATGTCGCGGTAGAGCGCCTCGACCGGGACGCCGCGCGTAACGCCGAGGCCGCCGTGGAGCTGGACCGCGGCGTCGATCACGGCTTGGGCCGATTCGGTGGCGTGGAGCTTGGCCATCGCGGCGGCGCGGCGGTTGTCGCCGGATTGCGTATCCTGCTGCCACGCGGCCCGGGCGATGAGCAAAGCGGAAGCGTCGATGGCCGTCGCCATGTCGGCGAGGTTGGCCTGCGTCACGCCATTGTCGGCGAGCGTGGCGTTACCGAGCTTGCGCTGGGTGGAAAAGGAGATCGCCTCGTCGAGCGCCCGGCGGGCGAAGCCGAGCGCAGCCGCGCCGACGGTGACGCGGAACAGGGTCAGCGTGCGCATGGCGATGCCGAAGCCTTCACCCGGCGTTCCGATCAGTTCGCCGCGAACGCCGTCGAACTTCAGGCGGGCGAGCGGGTGCGGCGCGATCACCTCGATTCGCTCGGCAACGGTCAGGCCGGGATCGTCGGCGCGCACGATGAACATGCTCAGCCCGCGCGAGCCCGCCTCGCCGGTGCGCGCGAGGACGGTATAAACGTCGGCGATCCCGCCGTTGGAGATATAGGTTTTTTCGCCGTCGAGGATGTAGGCGTCACCCTCATCGCGCGCGGTCATGCCGAGATTGGCAGCGTCGCTGCCGGCGTCTGGCTCGGTCATGGCGAAGGCGGCAATCGCCTTGCCTGACGCGACCTTGGGGAGCCATTCGGCTTTTTGCGCGGGCGACCCGGCAAGGCTGATCGCGCCCGACCCGAGCCCCTGCATGGCGAAGGCGAAATCGGCGAGGCCCGAGTGACGCGCAAGGGTTTCGCGGGCGATGGCGAGGCTGCGCACGTCCGGGGGAGTGTCTTCGCGTTCGATGCAAAGATCGAGAAAGCCCGCCTCGCCGAGCTTGGCCACCAAGGCGCGGCACTCGGCATCGACATCGGCGCCATGTGTGTGCCGAAGGTTCGCGTTGCACCATTGCTCAAGCCGCTCGGCGAGCGCGCGGTGATGCGGCTCGAAGAAGGGCCAGCCGAGGAAGCTTTCGTCCGCCATCAGTCGCCCTTGAACTCGGG
>JALYQH010000164.1 GCA_030855945.1 Pseudomonadota bacterium
CCCCGCGCGCGTCGCCCGCGCCGCCCCGCCGCCACCGGCCGACAGCGGCGAATTCTTGCAAAACCAGGGCGGCATCTACTAGGCGCGAGGGCCCGGATCAAAGGACCCTGACCATGCGCGCCGAAGCGCAAGCCCATATCGACCAGATCAAAGCGGCCACGCAGCTGCTGCGCCGCTTCCTCGATTGGGACCGTGCGCTCAAGCGGCTTGGCGAATTGAACGCCATGGTCGAGGATCCGACGCTGTGGGACGATCCCAAGGCGGCGCAGGAAGTGATGCGCGAGCGGCGCCGGCTGGAGGAAGCGATCGCCGCGACGCGCAAGATCGAAAGCGAACTCAAGGATACGGTCGAGCTGATCGAAATGGCCGAGCTCGAGGGCGACACCGCGCTGGTCGACGATGGCGGCCAGGCGCTGACCGAGCTTGCCGATCGCGCCGAGCGGGACAAGGTCGCCGCGCTGCTCGCGGGCGAGGCCGACGCCAACAACGCCTATGTCGAGGTCAATGCCGGCGCCGGCGGGACCGAGAGCCAGGATTGGGCGGGAATGCTGCAGCGAATGTATTCGCGCTGGGCCGAGCGCCACGGCATGAAGGTCGAGCTGATCGACCATCATTCGGGCGAGCAAGCCGGGATAAAGTCCGCGACGTTGCTGATCAAGGGCGAGAATGCCTATGGCTATGCCAAGACGGAAAGCGGTGTCCACCGCCTGGTCCGAATCAGCCCCTATGATTCATCGGCGCGGCGCCACACCAGCTTCGCCAGCGTGTGGGTCTATCCCGAGGTCGACGAGAATATCGACATCGAGATCAACGAGAGCGAGCTGCGCATCGACACGTTCCGCGCCTCGGGGGCGGGCGGGCAGCACGTCAACACCACCGACAGCGCGGTGCGCATCACCCACATCCCGACCAATATCGTCGTCCAGTGCCAGAATCAGCGGAGCCAGCACAAGAATCGCGCCGAGGCGATAAAACAATTGAAGGCCCGTCTCTACGAGGCGGAGCTGCAGCGGCGCGAAGCCGAGGCCGACGCCAGCGCCGCGTCGAAGACCGACATCGGCTGGGGCCACCAGATCCGCAGCTACGTCCTCCAGCCCTATCAACTGGTCAAGGATTTGCGCACCGGCGTCATCTCGACCGCGCCGATGGACGTGCTCGACGGCGACCTCGACCGCTTCATGGGCGCGGCCTTGTCGCAGCGCGTGACCGGCGAAAAAGTGGACGTCGAGGATGTGGAGTAGGGTGGAAGCAGGTCCACCTTCATCCGTTCGTCCCGAGCGAAGTCGAGGGGCGTTCCAGGAGCGCATGCCTCAGCGCGCCTCGACTTCGCTCGGCACGAACGGCCTTTTAGGCTTGAGCGTTCTGCTATCTCTCGCCGCGTGCCGCACGGAGCCCGAGAGCCCGCGCTTTCCCGAGCCGCAGCGCAAGGTCGCGCCGATCGTCTCCGACGCTTTCTCGACCGAGGACGCGCGCGACCGGCTGGGCGAGGCAGAGGAAGTGATGGAATTTGCCGGGGTCGCGCCCGGCATGTCGGTCGCCGACATCGGCGCAGGGGAGGGCTATTATACCGTCCGCCTGTCGCCGATCGTCGGTCCGCGCGGCCGGGTGCTGGCGCAGGACATCATCCCCGGCACGCGCGACCGCCTTGCCCAGCGGGTCCAGCGCGAGAATCTCGACAATGTTTCGGTGCGGCTCGGCAAGCCCGACGACCCGATGCTCCCCGCCGCTTCGTTCGACCGCATCTTCCTCGTCCACATGTACCATGAGGTGACCTCGCCCTACGCCTTCCTGTGGCACCTGCGCGCCGGGCTTAAGCCGGGCGGCGAGATCATCGTTGTCGACGCCGACCGCCCGACCGAGCGCCACGGCATTCCCCCGCGCCAGCTCGCCTGCGAACTCGGTGCGCTCGGGCTGAGCCCGGTGCGGAGCAAGCGGCTGGCGGGCACGGACAGCTATGTCGCCGCCTTCCGCATATCTGCGCAGCGTCCCGAACCGGACGCGATCGAACCCTGTCCGGCGAAGGCTTCCTGATCCCAAAAGCGCGGCGCCAGGAGGGGAGGTTGGCAAGGGCTTCAGCGGCGCGAAGCGTCGTCGGACGAGAGGAGGCGGAGCGCGCTTGGCGCGGCCAAACAACCGCTAGAGCAGCCCCATCCGACGGAAGCTGCGGCACTCGCCTCCGCGCGCGAAAATCAGATGATCGACCACCGCCAGGTCCATCGCCTCGCTGGCGCGGGCCAGCGACCGCGTCGCGCGGCAATCGGCCTCGCTCGGCATGGCGTCGCCGCTCGGGTGATTATGCGCCAGCACCACCCCCGCGCTGCCCAGCCGGGCGGCATCGGCGATGATCGTCCGCACCGGCAGCCCGACCGCGCTGTCCCCGCCGTCATGGCGGCTGAGGTGGATGCACCGCGCGTGGTCGTCGACATGCGCGACCCACAATTGCTCGGCGGTGACCGCTCTGTCGTCGAAGCAGGAGGCAAAGAAGCTGCGCGCGGCGTCGTGGCCGGCAAGGATCGCAGGGTGTTCGGCACGCTGAACCTTCATCCCTCAAGCTAGGCCCGGTTCGCGCGCGCTGGCCACGCCAACCGAATCCATAATGGCGCGAACCAGTCCGGCGCGCGGGGACTGGACCAGTCTGGCCGAGCGGCTAGGGTAGGGCGATGCAGCCCTATCTGACCCTCATGCAGCAGATCCTCGACGAGGGGGTCGAGCAGATGGATCGCACCGGCACCGGAACGCGCTCGCTGTTCGGTGCCCAGCTGCGCTTCGATCTCGCCAAAGGCTTCCCGCTGCTGACGACGAAAAAGCTCCATTTGCGATCAATTATCGTCGAATTGCTGTGGTTTCTGCGCGGCGACACCAATGTCCGCTGGCTTCAGGAACGCAAGGTGCGCATCTGGGACGAGTGGGCCGACGAGTCGGGCGAACTCGGCCCGGTCTACGGCAAGCAGTGGCGCGATTGGGAGGCCGCCGACGGCCGCCACATCGACCAGATCGCCGAGCTGATCGCGCTGATCAAGCGCGACCCGGGATCGCGCCGCCAGATCGTCACCGCATGGAATCCCGGCGAACTGGACCGAATGGCGCTCGCCCCGTGCCACTGCCTGTTCCAGACCCAGGTCGCCGCCGGACGGCTCAACCTGCAGCTTTACCAGCGCTCGGCCGATTTCTTCCTCGGCGTGCCGTTCAACATCGCCAGCTACGCGCTGCTCACGCACCTGCTCGCGCGCGAATGCGGACTCGAACCCGGGGTGTTCGTGTGGACCGGCGGCGACGTCCACCTTTACTCGAACCATCTCGATCAGGCCCGCGAGCAGCTTGCCCGGGACCCGCGCCCGCTGCCGGCGCTGACCATCGCCGATCGCGGCCAGGCGATCGACTCCTATGAGCCCGAGGATTTCACCTTCAGCGGCTACGACCCGCACCCGCACATCGCCGCGCCGGTCGCGATTTAGCCTACCCGGCGAATGCTGCCGACGAACAATGGCCGCTCGCCACAACGGTCTCGCCAAACCCCGAGCTGTGGGTAAGTAGTCATCAAGTAGGGCGCCCAATTGGGTGCGCTGCCCTCGACGATGACTTCCTCACCTACAAAAAAGACTTTGGCCGCCATATCACCAGGAGCGGAGCGGGCCGCGTGGCCCCTCGCGGGTCAAATAGAGGCAGTCACCACGAGACTCGAGCCGCCCCTCGCTGCTTCCGGTGATGATCTCGGCGGCCGGGGCGGTCGGGATAGCGCGAGTTGGGAGCACATCCTGAACGCGCGGGGCGAGGGCGCAGCCCACGGTTAATAGGGCCAGCGCAATCGGAGCGATTATTGGATCCATGGAAAATATAACATTCGTTTTCGGAGCCTGGGCCCGGCGCGATAAAAACATTTCGGATGCGTGATGGCACCAAAGGTGCGATGCTGCGTTCGTTCAGCCGTCAGACAGGAGATTTTATCATGATGCGTAAACTCACGACTATGGTCCTCATCGGGGGCTGCCTCATCGTCGCGGCGTGCAACACCGTCCGCGGTGCGGCGTCGGATGTGAACTCGGCCGCCAATACGGTCGATAACGCGATCTGATGAAGCCATGGTCGTTTCGCTTTACGGAGGGATGACCATGGTTCGAAAAGTAACGACGATGCTGTTGATCGGCGGCTGCCTGATGATGGCGGCCTGCAATACCGTTCGCGGCGCTGGCGAGGATCTTGGATCCGCAGCCAACGCCACCGAGAATGCGATCAACCCCTAGTCGATTGCGATCGACAATAGCCCCGTCGGCGTCAGCCGGCGGGGTTTTTGTGTCTAGTGTCCGTAGGGGTGCTGGCGGACTTCCACTAGTCAAGGGGCGACGGTGCTGCTAAGGGCGCGCGGCGGTCGTCTTCGGATGGGCGCAACCCCTCACCAAGCTTCGCTAGGCGGCAAGCCGCTTAGCTGCGCTATCCTTCCCTCAAAGGGAGAGGTGAAGGGGGCGGGAGGCGCGTTTCGATGCGCCGTCTGGACCGCTAAACTTGAACCGGGCGGGCCGCGCAAGCGGAGTGCCCCCTATAGAGTGAGAATGATGGCTAAGAAAATTACCGGCTATATCAAGCTGCAGGTGCCCGCCGGCGCCGCCAATCCGTCGCCGCCGATCGGCCCCGCCCTGGGCCAGCGCGGCGTCAATATCATGGAATTCTGCAAGGCGTTCAACGCCAAGACGCAGGAGCTTGAGAAGAGCATGCCGATCCCGACGGTGATCACCGTCTATGCCGATCGCAGCTTCTCCTTCACCACCAAGACGCCGCCCGCGAGCTTCCTGCTCAAGAAAGCGGCCAAGCTGAAGTCGGGCTCGAAGGAGCCGGGCAAGGTCAGCGCGGGGACGATCAAGCGCTCGCAGCTCGAGGAAATCGCGACCGCGAAGATGGCCGACCTCAACGCCAACGACCTCGGCGCGGCGACCAAGATCATCGAAGGCTCCGCTCGCGCGATGGGCCTCCAGGTTGTGGAGGGTTAAGACCATGGCAAAGCAGACCAAGAAGCAGAAAGCCCTGGACGGCAAGGTCGAGCCGATGAAGCTCTATCCCGTCGCCGACGCGATCGGCCTGGTGAAGAGCCTTGCCACCGCCAAGTTCGACGAGACCGTCGAAGTGGCGATCGCGCTGGGCGTCGATCCGCGCCACGCCGACCAGATGGTCCGCGGCGTCGTCAACCTGCCCAAGGGCACCGGCAAGGACGTCCGCGTCGCGGTGTTCGCGCGCGGCGACAAGGCCGAGGAAGCGACCAAGGCGGGGGCCGAAGTGGTCGGCGCCGAGGATTTGATGGAAGCGATCCAGGGCGGCAAGACCGACTTCGACCGCGTCATCGCCACGCCCGACATGATGGGCATTGTCGGTCGCCTCGGTAAGGTGCTCGGGCCCAAGGGCCTGATGCCGAACCCGAAGCTCGGCACGGTCACCCCGAACGTCGGCGAAGCGGTTCGCCTCGCCAAGGCCGGCCAGGTCGAATTCCGCGTCGAAAAGGCCGGGATCATCCACGCCGGGATCGGCAAGGCGAGCTTCCCCGAGGGCGATCTTAAGGCCAATTTCGACGCGTTCCTCGACGCGATCGTCAAGGCCAAGCCGTCGGGCGCCAAGGGCAAGTTCGTCCAAAAAGTCTCGATGAGCTCGTCGATGGGTCCGGGCGTCAAGGTCGACGCGGCGGAGATCGCGGGCGTCTAAGGATTTCGGTCGAAGCGGCGCTTTGACCGAGTTAGAATGAAGGGCCGTGGCGGCGACGCCCGGCCCTTTTTCGTGGGCGGGACGTTGAGCGCGCGAAGGAGCTTTTCATGACCGACGATCCCAAGGACGACCATCCCCTGCGCTCGCCGACCGAGCTCGCCGGCACCACCGAAGGCGCGATCGCCGCCGAATTCGCGGCGCGCGATGCCGAGGATGCGATCGAGGCCGACGCTGCCGGCAGCACTCCGATCGAGGAAGAAGATACGCTCCCGCTCGACGGCGAGTGACGGCTGGTCGCTTATTTCAGTCGTTCGGCAAGGAAATCCAGGACGCGATCGACCGCTTCGCGCGTCGGTTCGCCTTCCTTGTCGATCAGGTTGATCGTGAGCACGCTGTGGGGCGGCTCGGGCTGCGGCTTGGCCGAGCGCGCGGGGAGTTCGATACCTTCGAAGCCATCGCCCAGCTCCTTCCGCAACGTGGCGAAGCGCGCGGCCCGGCAGAATAAGATATCGCCGTGGAAGCGCAGGCCGAGCACCTTCAGTCCCTCCGCGGCAATGCGCGATCGGGCGTTGCTTAGCGTCTCGGGCGTCACGTGAAGCGCGGCCGCTTTGCTAGGTGTGATCGGCAATGGGAAAGACGGGTGTCCCATTACCGGCGCGATCACCCAGGGGTCGAGCGTCATGGTCAGCGCGAAATTGCCGCTGACGCACATGCCAACCGCGCCGACGCCCTTGCCGCCAATCTCCCGGTGCGCGTGCTTGCCCAGAGCTCTAAGCCAGTCGGCGATGGGGCTAGACCGGTTGGATGCGAGCACGTGCCACTCGCGGCTAACGCACAGTTTGGCTAGCTGTCCCATGCGGTCGACGGGATTGGTCGGCTTGCCCAGCGTTCCGAACAAATGCGGCATGAACACGGTGAAGCCGGCGTCGACGACCTTGCGGGCAAAGCGCGCGACCTCGGTCGAGATGCCGGGGACCTCATGCATCACCACGACAGCGGGGCCCTCGCCCTTGGGAAGACTGGGCGCTCCTTTCCCTCATGCGAGAACGGAAAGGTAGCGAAATCGGCGAGCTTGTCCACGGAGGACAGAACGCACGAGCGGCGCTTCGGAGCCGAGCTTCGGTGAAGCCTCAGCGCAGCTGGCTGTCCTTGCTGCCGCGGCGGTTGATCGCGCTGTGGCGGATCGCGCCGTCGCGCTGCGACTGGCAGGCGACACAGGTCCGCACGCCGGGGACAGCAGAGCGGCGTTTCGCGGGAATGTCCTCGCCGCAATCGTCGCATTCCTCGGCGCCCTCGCCGCTCGGCAGTAGGGTGCGGGCGAGCAGCACGGCGTCCTTGACCGTGTCGTCGATCTGATCCTGCACCGCGCCGTCGCGGGTCCAGCCGCCTGCCATACTCTATCTCCTGCGATATGAACGTGCAGAGGAAGCCGGGGTTTCAAGCGCTTGATCGCTGCGCGAAATCGGCTATAGGCCCCACGTCGGTTGGTTCGCCAATCGACGCTCGCCCGAGACAGTCGCTGCCCCCGCATGTGCGTGGGCTTAATCTGCGGCCTAGACGGGGACATGAATCAAGCAGGACGCTATTCGCTCCTGTCGTGCGATGCCAACGAGGCTTCGCCACCGATCCAGCCCCCCGGACAATATGCTTCGTCGCCAGCCGGCGGCGGGGTTGTTTGAACCTCGGCCAAGGTCCGCCTTGGCCGAATAGGAGTATGGCATGGATCGTTCGCAAAAAGCCGATCTGGTTGCCGAGCTGAAGAGCGTCTTCTCCGAGACCAGCGTGGTGGTGATCACCCGCAATCTCGGCCTGACGGTGGCCCAGTCCACCGACCTGCGCCTGAAGATGCGCGATGCCGGAGCCCAGTTCAAGGTGGCGAAGAACCGGCTTGCCCTGATCGCGCTCGAGGGCACGAAGTACGGACCGATCGGCGACATGCTGACTGGCCCGACCGCTTTGGCGACCTCGATCGATCCCGTCGCGGCGGCCAAGGTCGCGGTGGATTTCGCCAAGACCAACGATCGTTTGGAGATCGTCGGTGGAGCGATGGGCGACACGTTGCTCGACATCAACGGCATCAAGGCGCTCGCCGCCTTGCCGTCGCTCGATGCGCTGCGCGGGAC
>JALYQH010000038.1 GCA_030855945.1 Pseudomonadota bacterium
TTAGGTTCGAACATGAACTCGTCACCCAGGCGCGCACGCTCGAGCTATTCGCATTCCGCATCGATGACGAAGCCCACCGCAGGGTCGGCGTGATCTTCGCGGATATCAGCCATCGCCGGAAGGCCGAGGAGCAGCAGAGTCTCGTCCTCAGGGAACTGGACCACCGCGTCAAAAATCTGTTCGCCGTCGTCGGCGGGGTGGTGACGCTCAGCGCCCGCTCGGCAACGACGCCGCAGGAAATGGTCGGCATCATCCAGGGTCGGCTTGGCGCGCTAGCCAGTGCGCATGTCCTGATCCGGACGACCAAATCGGGTTCGGAAACCAAGCAGAAATCGACCCTCGAGGCGCTCGCTCGGGCAATATTGTCGCCCTATGCAGAGGGGGAGGTCGACGGTTGCGCCGCGCGCGTGGCGTTCGAGGGTCCGGAGCTTGCGATCGGCGGCGATGCGGTCACCAGCCTCGCGCTGGTTCTCCACGAACTCGCGACCAACGCTGCCAAATATGGTGCCTTGTCGACGCCGGTCGGCCAGGTTCACATTTGTTGGACAGTCGACGACAGCAAGCTTCGACTGACATGGACCGAGCGCGGCGGCCCCGCCGTTCGCGGGACACCCGATCGCGAAGGGTTCGGAAGTCTGCTCGCTCGCCGCAGCGTCAACGGGCAGCTTGGCGGCGAACTCACGCTCGACTGGAATCCCAAAGGATTGACGGTCCATTTGTCGGCTTTGGCGGAACGGCTGGCGGTGTGAACGGTTGGAAGCGCAAGCCTTACTCCATTGCGGCGGGACAATTTTTTGCTGAATAATGCGCTTGTCCTCATCGCAGAAGATGAACCGTTCATTGCCCTCGACCTGGCGCTAGCGATCGAAGACGTCGGCGGCACGGTGGTCGGCCCGGCTGCGACCGTTGAGGAAGCACTTGCGCTCATCGATGTTCGAACCGTGGCGGCGGCGATCCTCGACGTGAACCTCGCCGACCGCGACATTGTGCCGGTCGCGGAGATTTTGCTGAGCCTCAAAATTCCCGTCATTCTCCAGACCGGGGTCGAAGTGCCGCCCTCACTGTTGGCGCGCTTTCCCGACCTGATCGTCCACATAAAGCCGTGCGAAGCTGCCAAGTTGGTCGCCCAGCTTGTGGCTCTTATCGTCAGTGGCCCAAGCGCCGCGCCGCCCGAGGCTGGCCGCGCTGCCTCATAGGTCGCGCCGCGCGCCTGGGTCGCTGAAGCGCGACGATCGTAATCTTTCGGACCAAGTCCCACTTGAAGAGCGCGCGGGCAATCCGACGAGTCCGCAATTCTGTCTCATTGATTCCGATGTCACGCACGAAATCGCAGGTGTTCCGGTGCGACGTCTGCGTCGCCTGCGCAGCGCGGGAAGAGAAAGCCGTCCGCGCCACGAGGCACGTCTGCTTTCGGTCGGATATTTTAAAGCGACTCCTCGTGTCAACATGCTCGAGCCACTGCTCCAGCACTCTCGCGACCCTGTCCTTCGGACCGAGTTGGAGCGCGGATGCAGGCGCGCGACCGCGCCGCGGTGAAAGCACTGGCGGTGCCATATCAGGATGATGGCCGCGCCGACGCGGCATATCTCGCCGCGATAGAGTTGGCGTCGCAAGAAAACGGCGGCGCGCGATCGAGCGTCGCCGTCGTCGTCTGGTTAATCGGTCAGGTTCGCGGGAACCTTGCCGCCATTGGCGGCGAGCTGACGCATCACTTCCTTCTGCAGCCAAATGTTCATCTCGGCGCTGCCGTCCTTGGCACCGGTGTAGCCGAGTTCGGTCGCGAGTTCCTTGCGGTTGTCGAGGCTCGAATCCATCCCCAGGACCTTCATCAAGTCGACGATCGACGACTTGTAGTTGAGGCCGCTGTGACCTCCCTGCGAGGCGATGCTGTCGAGCGTCTGGCCGACATCGACCTGGCCGTCGGCGCTGCCGCCCATCGAGCCCGGGGCCGGCTGGCTGCCGGCGGGGGCGCCACCCGCCATCCCGGCGGGGATTTGCGGACGCGAGGCGGGGTCGGCCCTGGCGGTCTTGTGGCCGAATATCGCGTCTTTGATTTTTCCGAAAATGCTCATCGTCAGTCTCCTTGGAATCTCGACTTAAGCCAGTTCAGCGGCCCAAATATTTCCCAGCTGCTCCGATTAATTGACCTAAGATGTCGCCCGACCCGGTGGGGGCTGCTTGCGGGCTACCTGTCGAAGCTGCTGATGGTGATTGCCCACCAAGAA
>JALYQH010000112.1 GCA_030855945.1 Pseudomonadota bacterium
GGCGGCGGATTTTGCCGCCTGCGGTCAGGCCTTCGCGGTAGATCGAGTCGGTTACGACCAGCTCGGTCATCACGCTGGCGTTGATCCGCGCCTCGGCCGCGCCCGACAGCACGCCGTGGCTGCAATAAGCGAGGACTTCGGTCGCGCCCTGTTCCTTCAGCGCGGCGGCGGCGTTGCACAGCGTCCCGCCCGAATCGACGATGTCGTCGACCAGGATGCAGCAATGGCCCTCGACCTCACCGATGATGTTCATCACCTCGCTCTCGCCGGCGCGGTCGCGGCGCTTGTCGACGATCGCCAGCGGCGCATTGTCGAGCCGCTTGGCCAGGCTGCGCGCGCGCACCACGCCGCCGACATCCGGCGACACGACCATCAAATTCTTGGCCGAATGGCGCGCCTGAATGTCGGCCGCCATCACCGGCGCCGCCCACAGATTGTCGGTCGGAATGTCGAAGAAGCCCTGGATCTGGCCGGCGTGCAGATCCATCGTCAGCACCCGGTCGGCGCCCGCGGTGGTGATGATGTTGGCGACCAGCTTGGCCGAGATCGGGGTACGCGGGCCCGGTTTGCGGTCCTGCCGGGCATAGCCGAAATAGGGAATGACGGCGGTGATCCGCTTGGCCGATGCGCGCCGCAGCGCATCCATGCAGATCAGCAGCTCCATCAGATTGTCGTTGGTCGGGAAGCTCGTCGACTGGATTACGAACACATCCTCCCCGCGGACATTCTCGTTGACCTCGACGAACACTTCTTCGTCGGCGAAGCGGCGCACGCTGGCCTTGGTCAGCGGGGTTTCGAGATAGTCGGCGATCGCTCGCGCCAGCGGCAGGTTCGAATTTGCGGCAAGCAGCTTCATTGATCCGTTCCCGTATCGCGTCGCTTCCGCCCCTTAGACAGTGGTGCGCCCTAAGGGCAAGGTTGCAGCTCCGTGCGGCGGCGCATAAGCGGTGGCCGTGACCCAAAAACTCCGCATCGGCCTTGCCCAGATGAACCAGCGCGTCGGCGATCTCGCCGCCAATGCCGCGGCGATGTTGGAGGTCAGGGGACGGGCCGCGGCCGCGGGCGCCGACCTGATCCTAACCCCGGAATTGCAGCTGACCGGCTATCCGGTCGAGGATCTGGTGCTCAAGCCGGAGTTCGTGCGGCGCACGATCGAGGCCTCGGAGCGACTGATTGACGCCACCGCCGATGGCGGGCCGGCCTTGCTGTTCGGCTCGCTCCACGCGGAGGGGGGAGCGATCTATAATGCGATGATCCTGGCGGAGGGCGGCCGCATCGTCGGGCGGACGCTCAAACATGAGCTGCCCAACTACGGCACGTTCGACGAGAAGCGCATTTTCGCCGCCGGACCATTGCCCCATCCGATCGAGTGGCGCGGAGTCCAGCTGGGCGTCCCGATCTGCGAGGATGTGTGGTTCCCGGCGGTCTGCGGCCAGCTCAAGTCGCTCGGCGCCGAAATATTGATCGGTCCGCACGGCAGCCCGTTCGAGATGGACAAGGACGACCTCAGAAGCCGCGGTATCGCCGCTGCCCGGGTCGCCGAGACGGGGCTTCCGCTCATCTTCCTCAACCGGGTCGGCGGTCAGGATGAGATCGTGTTCGACGGCGCCAGCTTCGTCATGAACGGCGATGGGGCGCTCGCTCTGCAGATGACCGATTGGGATGAGGCCCTGGCCCTGACCGATTGGACGCGCGGGGCCACCGGATGGCGATGCACGCCGGGTGAGATGGCCGCGCTCTCACCTTATCCCGAAGATTTATACCGGGCGATGATCGTCGGGCTTCGCGACTATGTCGCCGGCAATGGCTTTCCCGGGGTGATTCTCGGCATGTCGGGCGGGATCGACAGCGCGCTGTCGGCGGCAGTGGCGGTGGATGCGCTTGGGCCCGACAAGGTGTGGTGCGTGATGCTGCCGTCCAAATACACCAGCGCCGAGAGCCTCGAGGATGCGGAGCGGGCGGCGAGCCTGCTCGGGGTTCGCCATGACGTCATTCCGATTGCCCCGGCGGTCGAGGCGTTCGGCCAAATGCTCCCCGGCCTCGAGGGGCTCGCCGCGGAGAATATCCAGGCGCGCCTGCGGATGGTGACGTTGATGGCGCTGTCGAACCGCCACGGCCACATGCTGCTGACCACTGGCAACAAGAGCGAGATGTCGGTCGGCTATGCCACGCTCTACGGCGACATGGCGGGCGGCTATTCGGTCCTCAGTGACGCCTATAAAACGACGGTGTTCGCGCTGTCGCGCTGGCGCAATGCCCACAGGCCAAAGGATGCGCTCGGCCCCGATGGCCCGGTGATGCCGCAGCGGGTGATCGACAAGCCGCCCTCGGCCGAGCTTCGCCCCGACCAGAAGGACGAGGACAGCCTGCCGCCTTATTCGCTGCTCGACCGCATCCTTGAAGCGCTGATCGAGCAGGAGCAATCGGTCGCCGAAGCGGCGCGGACCACCGGCGCCGACGAAGTGCTGGTCGCCGACATCGAAAAGAAAATACTCCGCGCCGAATATAAGCGCCGACAGGCTCCGCCGGGCGTCAAGCTCGGCAAGCGCAATTTCGGCCGCGACCGCCGCTATCCAATCACCAACGCCTTCCACACCGGAAAAACGCTGCATCCGGACCGGAGGAATTGAGGTTGCCGTCGTTCAGGCTCCACGGCTTGAAAGGCGATTTGGTCGGGTAATGGTCGATCTGGGTCAATGGCAACTGGCGCGTCACCTTCCGGTTCGACGATGTGGATATCGAATTGGTGGACTATCGGGATTATCATTAAGGCTTGCGAACATGATGAAAACACCTCCCCACCCAGGCTTCATGATCAGGGACGAAGTGCTTGATGCCCTTCAACTCAAGGTGACCGACGCGGCGAGGAAGCTCGGCATGTCGCGTGTTGCGCTGTCGAGGATTGTCAACGGTCGCGCCGGGATCAGTCCGGATCTTGCGATCCGGCTAGAGACCGCCGGAATCAGCACGGCTCGCTTCTGGCTGGCGCTGCAGATGAATTACGATCTGGCTCGGGCGAGGTCGCATCCGCAGCCGGCAATCGAGAAATTGCGCGCGGCATGATTGCGGCCTGCTTATACTGTTGTGGTGGGACGACCATTGCGGGTCATCTAACGGCGTCGACCCAGCCATGACCGTCACCACCCGCTTCGCCCCGTCGCCCACCGGCCGGCTTCACGTCGGCAATATCCGTACCGCGCTTCATAATGCGCTTTTCGCGCTCGCCAGGGGCGGGCGATTCCTGCTCAGGATCGACGATACCGATGCCGAGCGGTCGACCGAGGCGTTCGTGGACGCGATCCACGAGGATCTGGAGTGGCTTGGCTTGAAGCCCGACGCCGTGGTCCGCCAGTCCGAGCGTTTCGCGCTCTACGAACGCGAATTCGACCGCCTCAAGGCGGCGGGCCGCGTCTATGCGTGTTACGAGACCCCCGACGAGCTCGACCTGCGGCGCAA
>JALYQH010000127.1 GCA_030855945.1 Pseudomonadota bacterium
GCGGCTATCCGATCACCCCGGCTTCGGCGATCCTTCATCACCTCAGCCGGCTCAAGGAATATGGCATCACCACCTTCCAGGCGGAGGATGAGATTGCCGCGATCTGCGCCGCGCTCGGCGCGAGCTATGCCGGCCAGCTTGGCGTCACTTCCTCGTCGGGACCGGGGATTGCGCTGAAGGGCGAGGCAATCGGGCTGGCGATCATGACCGAATTGCCGCTGGTGATCGTCAATTCGCAGCGCGGCGGACCATCGACCGGGCTTCCGACCAAGACCGAGCAGAGCGACCTCTATCAAGCGGTCTACGGCCGCAACGGCGATGCGCCGCTGCCGGTGATCGCCGCCCGCTCGCCCGCCGATGCGTTCGACTGCGCGATCGAGGCGGTGCGTATTGCCACCCGCTACATGACTCCGGTGATGCTGCTCACCGACGGCTATATCGCCAATGCCGCCGAACCGTGGAAGGTGCCCGACATGGCGGACTATGCGCCATTCCCGGTCAGCTTCGCGCCCGAGCAGGCGGAAGGGACGGAAGTGCTGCCCTTCGCGCGCAACGCCGACCTCGCCCGGCCGTGGATCAGGCCCGGCACGCCCGGGCTTGAGCACCGCATCGGCGGGATCGAGAAAGCGCCGGGGACGGGCGCGATCGACTATTCGGCCGAGGCGCATGCCGAAATGACCCGCGTCCGCGCCGCCAAGGTCGATGGCGTCGATATTCCCGATCAGGACGTCTGCCTTGGCAACAGCAGCGGCAAACTCGCGGTGGTCGGCTGGGGCTCGACCTACGGCCCGATTCATCAGGCGGTTCGGCGGGCGCGGCTCAAGGGGCAGGACGTCAGCCACATCCACGTCCGCCACATTGCGCCGATGCCGCAAAATATGGCTGTCCTACTCGGGGGGTTTGAGCATATCCTCGTTCCCGAGATGAACACCGGCCAGCTCAAGACCGTGCTCCGCGACAAATTCCTCGTCGACGCGCGCCCGCTCAGCAAGGTCACCGGCCAGCCGTTCCAGATCGCCGAGATCGCGGCGGCGATTGATGGGGCCCTCGAGCCGGACTCGCGCGCGCGCGTTGGGGAGTGAAGTTAGTGAACTTCCGAGACCTGTCATGAAACCGATCAGCGCCTTTCCGCTCATCGCGATGCTGGTCATCGTTGTCCTCATCATCGCCATGCTCGGTGGATATTTTTAAATGAACACGCTCTACGGTCAGATGGGTCAGCCCGTTGGGTCGATCGACGGCGATGCCGTATTCGATAAGACCGGCAATCAAATTTGTTACGTATTTGAAGGGCAGCTATATCTGGCATCATCCGGTGAGCGGGTCGGATTTTGCGCCGGTGGCGTAATTTATAACGCTTATGGTGCGCCTCAGGCTTTCCGGGAAAATTGCGCGAAGAGCGTGCCGCCCTTGGCTCCTCGATTAAGCCCTGCAAAGCCCAGATTGTTTGGGGTCGGCCCGGATGTCTCGAACCTCCCCCACAGAAACGTTCCGAACTTTCTCCGTGAAATCTCGCGCAATGGCGCGAACGCATTCAGGGACGGTCTTTTCATATGAACGAAGTTGCCAAGATCACCACCGCCAAGGATTGGGCGAGCGACCAGGAAGTGCGCTGGTGCCCGGGCTGCGGCGACTATGCGGTGCTGAAGGCCGTGCAGCGGACGATGCCCGACCTCGGCATGGCGCGCGAGAAGACGGTGTTCATCAGCGGCATCGGCTGCTCGAGCCGCTTTCCTTATTATATGGCGAGCTATGGCTTCCACACCATTCACGGCCGCGCCTGCGCGGTGGCGACGGGCGTCAAGCTCGCCAATCCCGAATTGGACGTGTGGATCATCACCGGCGACGGCGATGCTTTGTCGATCGGCGGCAACCACACCATGCATCTGTTGCGCCGCAATCTCGATTGCCAATTGCTGCTGTTCAACAATGAAATTTACGGGCTGACCAAGGGCCAATATTCGCCGACCAGCCGTATTGGCACGCGATCGCCGTCGACCCCGTTCGGATCGGTTGATCGTCCCGCCAATCCGTGCGCTTTTGCGTTGGGCGCCGGCGCGCGGTTCGTGGCGCGCGGCATCGACGTCAACAAATATCTCCCCGACGTGCTCAAGGCCGCCCACGCCCATCGCGGCGCGAGCTTCGTTGAAATCTTCCAGAATTGCATCGTCTACAATGACGACGTGTTCGCCTCCTTCACCGCCAAGGAAGCGGCTTCGGACCGCCAGCTGTGGCTCAAGCCGGGCGAGAAGATGCTGTTCGCCGGCGGCGCCAAGGGCATTGCCCTCGATGTCGAGCGGCTGACCTTGAAGGTGGTGGAGGGCGAGGACCCGGCGGTGATCGTCCACGACCCGCGCAATCGCTCGATCGCGCACATGCTCGTCGAAATGCCGACGGCCCATTTCCCGGTCGCATTGGGCGTAATCTACGATCATCCCGCGCCAACCTTCGACAGCGCGGTGATCGAGCAGAATGCGGCCGCCGCCGCCGGCAAGAAGCCGGATCTCCAGTCGCTGGTCGCCAAGGGCCAGACCTGGCAGGTCGAAAAAGAGCCGAGAGCGGAATGATTCACTATCCTCCCCACGATTTCGTGGGGAGGGGGACCAGCGTAGCTGGTGGAGGGGTTCTCGTTGCCGCAAAGAACCCCTCCACCATCCTGCGGATGGTCCCCCTCCCCTGCAAATGCAGGGGAGGATGTTAGTTGGACAATCTGACCCACAGCCTGGCTGGGGCGCTGCTCGGCCAGATGGGGTTGAAGCGTCTCACCGGCCGCGCCATGCCGACGCTGATCATTGCCGCCAATCTGCCCGACATTGACGCCATCACGACAGTCATCGGCACGCCGAGTCTCGCGATCCGCCGCGGCATCACCCACGGCCCGATCGCCTTGTTGCTGCTTCCGCTGCTGCTCACGGCTTCAATGCTGGCGTGGGATCGCTGGCGGCCCGCGCGTCAGGGTCCGCCGGTCCGACCCGGCGCGCTATTGCTGCTGGCCTATATCGCGGTGCTTAGCCATCCGGCGCTCGACTGGCTCAACAGCTACGGAATCCGCTTGCTCGAACCCTTCTCGAGCAGATGGTATGCGGGCGACACGCTGTTCATCATCGACCTGTGGCTCTGGCTCGCGCTGATTGCCGGCCTGTGGCTGTCGCGCCGGCGCGAGCGCCGCGGACGATCGGACTTCGCTCTTCCCGCGCTCGCGGCATTTGGAGCGATTTGTATCTATATCTTCGCAAACGGACTGATCACCGGCCACGCCGAACGAAAGACGAAGCAAATCCTCGTGGCGCGCGGCGTCGCGCCGACGCTGGTGGTCGCCAATCCGGTTCCGGTGCAATTCTGGAACCGGACGATGCTTTGGCGCGACATGGCCAGTCATGGTGACGGCGGCTATTCGGTCGGGCG
This sequence comes from Pseudomonadota bacterium, assembly GCA_030855945.1. Lineage (GTDB taxonomy): Bacteria > Pseudomonadota > Alphaproteobacteria > Sphingomonadales > Sphingomonadaceae > Sphingomicrobium. The sequence continues at coordinate 3,406 of JALYQH010000127.1, forward strand.
CGGATCATATGGCCTGGGCCGGCGCGGGCCATTGCGACTCGACGACCCGCGTCTGGCTGCCGCCTCGCGCAATCACGACGTTGCCGCCTTCCTGTTCTGGTCGCGAATGCCGATCGTCGTCGATGGCGCCGACGGCCGAGTCTATCTGACCGACCAGCGATTCGCCTCGGGGGTCGCTCGCGGCCGCTTCGCAATCGCGCTGGAGCCCTGAGATGACCTCGCGCGGTGATCATCTCGTCCGATCGGGCAAGCGGTTCGTCAACGGCAGCGGGCTCATCGGCCGGATCGCGGCGCCCGCCTTCGCGCGGCTGATCGACCGACTTCACGAGCGGCTGGCGGTTGGAGGGATCGAGACGACCTTGCCCGACGGGCGGGCGCGCCGGATCGGTTTTCATCGGCCGGGGCCGGTGGCGGTGGTGGAGTTGAAAAGCTGGTATTCACTGGTCCGCCTCGCGACCTCCGGTTCGGTCGGCTGGTACCGAGCCTGGGCCAAGGGCGAGTGGTCTTCGCCCGATCCGGTGCCCTTGTTCGAACTGTTCATGCGCAACGCGGTCGAGCTTGGCGATACCGCCCGCGCGAAAGGGTCGGCGCGGTGGCTTAACCGGCTGCTCCACCAGCGCCGGGACAACGACCCGCGCAATGCACGCCGCAACATCGCCGCCCATTACGACCTCGGCAACGATTTTTACGCCGCCTGGCTTGACCCGAGCATGACCTATTCGTCGGCGCGGTTCACCCCTGGTGATGACCTCGGAGCGGCCCAACACCGCAAGGTTTTTACCATGCTCGACCGGCTCGACCTGCAGCCCGGCCAGCGGCTGCTCGACATCGGCTGCGGCTGGGGAACGCTGGCGATCGAGGCGGCGCGGCGCGGCGTCGAGGTGGTTGGCCTGACCCTATCTGCCGAGCAAAAGGTTTGGGCAGAGGAAAAGATTGCCCAGGCCAAATTAACTCATCGCATCCAAGTCCGCCTTCAGGATTATCGCGAGGTCGACGAACAATATGACGCCATTGCATCGGTCGAGATGGTCGAGGCGGTCGGCGAGCGCTGGTGGCCGGCCTATCTCGACTGCATCGCCCGCAACCTGAGGCCAGGCGGGAAGGCGGCGCTCCAATATATCAGCATCGACCACCGCTTGTTCGAACGCTACGCGGCCAGCGCCGACTTCATCCAGGCCTATATTTTTCCCGGCGGAATGCTCATCGACGAGCCGCGGTTTAAGGCACTGGCGAAGGAACGCGGCCTGGCATGGGAGGATCGCGATGGCTTCGGGCTCGATTATGCCGAGACCCTGCGCCTGTGGCGGGAGCGCTATGATGCCGCTGTTTCAGCGGGAAAGCTCGGTGGGTTCGACCCGGCGTTCCACGACCTTTGGCGTTATTATCTGATGTACAGCGAAGGCGGCTTTCGCGGCGGCGGCATCGACGTCGCGCAGGTGACGCTCAGCCGATCCTAGCGCGGCCGCCCGTTCCGGCATCGCCCTTGAGCCGTTCGACGATCGCCGCCGCGACCACCTCGGGTCCCTTGAGGCTGGCCGGCTCCTCGCCGGGGAAGGCGTTCTGCCGCATCCTCGTGCGGGTTGCCCCAGGATCGATGAGGTGGACGCGGAGCTTGCCGGCGTGAGCGGTCTCGTCGGCATAGGATAGCAGCAGATTTTCGAATGCCGCCTTCGACGCGCCATAGCCGCCCCAGAATGCGCGCGGCTCATTGCCGACCGATGAGGTGATGCCGACGACATCGGCGCGCTCGGCACCGCGCAGCAACGGATCGAAGGCGGCGATCAGCGCTTGGCTGGCGAAGACGTTGGTCGCGAAGATCTTGACCAGTTCCTTGGCGTCGAGATGCTCTACGGGAGAAAGCGATCCGAGCATGGCGGCGTTGAGCACGAGCATGTCGAGGCCGCCCCATCGCCCCGCGACCGCCTCGGCGAGCTTCTTGATATTATCACTGTCGATGAGGTCGAGCGGCGCGATCGTCGCGCTTCCGCCGGCGGCGTGAATCCGCTCCTCGACTGCCTCGAGCCCGGACACCGTGCGCGCGGTGAGGATGACGTGGGCACCGGATACGCCAAGCGCTTCGGCGGTGGCCGCGCCGATTCCGCGGCTCGCCCCGGTGACGAGCGCAAGCTTGTCCGCGAACGGTTTCGTGTCGGTCATCGAACGTCCTGGTCTAGCGGCTGGCGACCAGCGCGAGGGGCGGCACCTTGGGATCGCAATCGGTCAGGCTGGTCGGATAATCGCCGGTGAAGCAGGCATCGCAGCGCTGCGGCCGGACGCCGTCGCGGGCCTCGCCGAGCGCGCGGTAAAGGCCATCGATCGAGATGAACGCAAGGCTGTCGCAGCCGATGTGCCGGGTCATCTCCGCGACATCCATGTTCGCCGCGAGAAGCTTCGACCGCTCGGGCGTGTCGACTCCGTAAAAGCAGCTGTGCCGTGTCGGCGGAGAGGCGATGCGCATGTGAACCTCGGCCGCGCCGGCGTCGCGCATCATCTGGACGATCTTGACCGAGGTCGTGCCGCGAACGATCGAATCGTCGATCAGGACGATGCGCTTGCCCCTGATCAGAGCCGAGTTGGCATTGTGCTTCAATTTGACGCCGAGGTGGCGGATGCCGTCGTCGGGCTGGATGAAGGTTCGCCCGACATAGTGCGAGCGGATGATGCCGAGTTCGAACGGAATGCCCGATTCCTGGCTGAAGCCGATTGCGGCGGGGACGCCCGAATCGGGCACGGGCACGACATAATCCGCCTCGACCGGCGCCTCGCGCGACAGGACGGCGCCGATCGCCTTGCGGGTTTCGTAAACAGACGAGCCTTCGACAATGCTGTCGGGTCGCGCGAAATAGACATGTTCGAAGATGCAGGGTCGCGGCCTTGCCTTGGCGAAGGGGTGCAAACTGCGAATGCCGCTGTCGTCGACGATCACCAGCTCGCCCGGCTCGACATCGCGCACGTAAGTGGCGCCGATCACATCGAAGGCGACGCTTTCGGAGGCGAAGATGGTCGCCTCGCCGAGCTTGCCCATGACCAGCGGGCGAATCCCGAGCGGGTCGCGGCATCCGACCAGGCCGTCCGGCGTCAAGACGACCAGCGAATAAGCGCCTTCGACCTGGCCGAGCGCGTCGGTCAGGCGGTCGAGCGGGGCGGTGTAGGAGGAGGTCGC
>JALYQH010000138.1 GCA_030855945.1 Pseudomonadota bacterium
GGATGGCGACGCCTTCGCCGCAGACGATGCATTCGCGGTTGCGAAGCGCCGGGATGGCGTCGAGGAAGCCGCGGGCGCCTTCTGGCATGGCGGCGCGGACGCAGGCCTGATCGCGCTCGTTGTTGAGACGCATGGCGATGATCGTGCCGCACTGCGACAGCACGCCTTCGGCAAGATCCGACGGGCGCTGGGTGATCAGGCCGAGGCTGACGCCGTATTTGCGGCCTTCCTTGGCGATCCGCTCGAGGATCTTGCGCACCGCCTGGCCCTTGGCGCTGTCGTCCTTGGGGACGTAGCGATGGGCTTCCTCGCAGACGAGCAGGATCGGGCGCTGCGCCTCGGTGCGCGACCAGATGGCATAGTCGAACACCATTCGCGCCAACACCGACACGACGACCGCCGTGACTTCGGACGGGACCCCCGATACGTCGACAATCGAGATCGGCTTGCCGCCGCTCGGAAGGCGGAACATTTTGGCGATGAAGCTGCCCATCGAATCGCTGACCAGCATCCCCGAGAACATGAAGCTGTAGCGCGGGTCGGCCTTATATTCGTCGAGCTTGGTCTTGAGCCGCTGGAACGGCAGCGTGTCGCCGGCGCGGTCCAATTTGCCCATTTCGTTGACCAGGATCGTGTTGAGATCGGACAGCAGATAGGGGATCGGGGAGTCGACGGTAATCTTGCCGAGGCTTTCCGGCGGCTTGCCCTTGGTGCGCGCGGCAAGCAGGCATTTGGCGAGGATATCGGCATCGCGTTGGCGCTCGGCGCCGTCGGTGGTCAGCAGGACCTCGCAATGCTCTTCGAAATTGAGCAGCCAGTAAGGCAGCTGGAGGTTGTCGGCGTTGAACAGTTCGCCGCAGCTTTTGAACGCCGCCGAATATTCGCCGTGCGGGTCGATCATCAAGATGTGACCCTCGGGGCTCAATTCCGAAATTCGATGAAGGATCAGTGCGACCGAAGTCGACTTGCCCGTGCCGGTCGAGCCGAGGATCGCGAAATGCTTGGACAGCATCGGATCGACATAGAGCGTGCCGCGAATGTCCTCGGTCGGGTAGACGGTTCCGATCTCGACGTGGGGGTTGTCGTCGGCGGCGAAGATGGCGCGCATGTCGTCGGTGGTAACCGGCATGATCTCGCACCCCGGGATCGGGTAGCGGGTGACGCCGCGGCGGAAACCGACCAGGCTGCCGTTGGCGGTCTGGCTGCCCTCGCCGAGGAAATCCACATTGGCGATGACCGAGCCGTCGCCGCCAGCGCAGAGCGTGCGGACGTTGGCGATCAGCCAGGTCGATCCGACCTTCATCTTGATCTGGCTCCCGACCTGACCCGACATGGCGATCGACGGGTCGCTATGGTTCATCAGATGGAGCATGCGGTCGGCGTGCATCGCCACGCGCGAACCCGATCCGGCGATTTCGAGCACTTGCCCGATCGATGGAATCGCGGACGACGCCGATGCGGAAGAACCGCTCGCGGATTCCTCGCCATAGCTGCTCATCTGGTCGAGAAATTGCTGCAGGTTGTTATTGTCTTCCATCGTCACGCCATTCCTCGCCAAGCCGTCATGCGGCGAGGGTTAGGCGTGACCGGTTAAAATCAGGTTAGGTGGGGTTGCTGCTAGTTAGTCTGGAGCGGGCTTCGCGCCTTACGCACGCCGCCGGAAGGCCATCGCCGCGGCCCAGCCGAGCAGCAGCGACATCGACACGGCGGCGAGGCCGTAGAAGAAGCCGTGCTGGCGCGCGGCGAGCGCGACGTTGCGTTCGAACCCGCCCTTGCCGATCTCGACATCGCGGGTCGCGGCGGCGATTACTTCGCCATCGTCGATTAGAAAGGTTTCGGCGGTGTAGGTTCCGACGGGGACCTGGCTAGGGATGGAGATTCGCGCACGATAAAGCACGCCGTCACTGATCTCGACCCCGCCCGGCTGCTCGGCGTAAAGCCCCTGGCGGCGGCGCAGGTCGACCAGTCCGGCCTCGAAACGGCGTTCCTTGTCGGGAAGCGCGCCGCCACCGGGGGAAAGCTGCAGCCCCTGAAGCCCGAGCTCGAAGATCGCCGCGGTGCGCTCGTCGACGAGATCGCGCAGGGGGCGCGACGAGGCCACCGCATAATAGGATGGCGCTGAGCGGAAGCGGTTCGAATCAGCGTTCATCCAGATGCCGGCGATCTGCTGTTTCTCGCGCACCACGATCGGTTCGACCGGGCCCTTGAGCACGACGACGATGTCGGCCGGGTCGGCGGGCACGCGGCCGCCGGGATAGAGGATGGCGCCGAACAGCAGCAGTTGCGCGCCCGAAAAGCTGTAGCGAATCTCGATCGAGCGCGCCGACACGTCGGGGACGAGCACGGGCTCGGCCTGGCCGAGCAGCAGCGGGGCCAAGGCTACAAGGGCAAGTGCGCGCTTCACAGATATTCGATCGAGTAGATTTCGTCGGGCTGCCAGGCGAGGCCGAGCGCCATGCGCGTCGCGACCAGCAGGATGATAATTGCAAGCGCGAGGCGCAGCAGGTCCGGACGCAAGCGGGTGGCAAGCTGCGCGCCATATTGCGCCCCCACCACTCCGCCGACGAGCAGCAGGCCGGCGAGGACGATGTCGACTGCCCCCGTCGTCATCGCGTGGATCATCGTCGTCACTGCGCTGACCGCGAGGATCATCACCAGGCTGGTGCCGACCACCACCCGCGCCGCCATGCCGAGCAGGTAGATCATCGCCGGGATGAGGATGAAGCCGCCGCCGACCCCGAGGAGGACGGTGAGAATCCCAGCGACGAAGCCGAGCGCGAGCGGGGCGATCGGCGACAAATAGAGACCCGAAGCGTAGAAGCGCCAGCGGCCGGGAAGCGCCGCAATCCAGCGATTGTGGCGCGGCTGTTCGGCGGGCGCCGCGCGCGGGACCCAACCGAGCGCGGTCAGGGAATCCTTGAGCATCAGCGCCCCGATGGAGCCGAGCAGGATCACGTAGAGAAAGCCGATGACGAGATCGATCTGGCCCGACGCCTGGAGCAAGCGGAACAGCCCGGCGCCGACCAGGCTGCCGAACGTGCCGCCGACCACCATCACCCCGCCCATTTTGAGGTCGACCCCGCCGCGGCGGTAATGGGCATAGACGCCCGACACGCTGGCGCCGGTGATCTGGGTCGTCGCCGAGGCCACCGCGACGGTCGGCGGGATGCCGTAGAAGATCAGCAAGGGAGTGGTGAGAAAGCCGCCGCCGACACCGAACATCCCCGATAGCACTCCGACCAGCCCGCCCAAGGCGACGATCAGCAGCGCGTTGACCGACAGGCCGGCGATGGGGAGGTAGATATCCATGCGTCGCCGGGAAGCTAGCGAAGAACGTCGCCCCTGCTAACCCCCTGCTTCGCGCATCCTTCGCCTTCAGAAGTCGCCGGCAATGGTGACGACCGGACCCGATCCCGGCGCGGCGGTGCCGGCGAGGCGCTGGCGATAATCGAGGTGGACGCGGATCTTGCCTCCGACCCGCCAGCTCAGTCGCGGCCCGGCGTCGATCCGGTAGAGCCCGGGCTGGGCGCCGCCCCACACGCCGAACCCGCCGCTGAAATCGCGCCACAAGGGCCGTGTCAGGCTCGCCGAACCGTCGACGAACAGATCGCGGTCGCGAACCCCGACGACTCCGCCCTGGAGATAAGCATCGACGTCGAATCCGGCGACGATCGGGCGGTCGTAGACTCCGCCCTCGGCGAACAAGGCGAACGCGGACCGGCCGACACCCTCCCCGAACGCATGTCGCCGCTCGGCCGTCACCGCGACCGGAATTCGCGCCACCGGCTGCCAGCGCACTCCGGCGGCAATCTCACCCCCGCGCGACACGCCGCCGATCGGCGCGCTGGTGCGAAAGCTTGCCGCGAGACGCGGGTCGAAGCGCCACAGCAGACGCGCCCCGGCCTGGCTTCCGCCGAGGATGCCATTGCTGGCGAGCGACGAGGCGCCGCCGGGCTCATGGCGAAGCATCGCCCAGGCGCTCATCGATAGTCGGTCGAGGCGCGCCGGGACGATCGGGGCCGACTGTCCGGGCGAAGGGCGCGGGGCGCGGCTGCCGCTGGCAATCTGCGCCAATGGCCATTGCTCGAGCGGAAGAGCTTCGGCGTAGCGCTCGGCGGCCGCCTCATCAAGCGACCAGCCGCCGGCATCGGCCAGCGCCAAGCGCGGCGCTGCAGGCCGGGCGGGCACGTAGGATGTCGCGTTCGAGCGGGTGGCGGGATAATAATATGGGGCATGGCCATAGGGCGACAGGGCGCCGGCAAACCGCGGTTCGTCCGCCGGGGGAGGCTGCGGGGGCGGGGTGACGGGATCGATCGGGGCGAACTCGGTCGCGATCACCGGCGGCAGCGCACGCGCATCTTTCGCGGCGCGTTGGTCGAGCCCCGAAGCCCGATCGATCGCGAACGCCTCGGCGCCGGGGATGAGGCCGAGACTGAGCGCCCGAAGCCCGATCCAACCGATCAGCGCGAAGCCGATGAAGCGGAGCGAGCGGCTCATCGCAGCGCCGCCTCGCCCGTGGGAAAGATATGCCGCGTCTTGTCCCACCTCTGCGGCCCGCCGCGCTCATAGCAAGCGAGCGCACGCTTGGCGGCGAGGATTGCAATGACATTGCCGATAAAGACTCGCGGGATCGAGCGCAGGCCCTCGCCGGGCCCATATGCCGAGGCCGTGAATGAAAAGCGCATCAGCAGCCGCCAAGCGAATAGCCAGACGTTGAGCGTGAGCAGGGTGGCGAGCAACGGCGAGGCGCGAAACGCGATCGGCGCACCAAGCGCCTCGGCCCCGCGAATCTGGAGCCACAGGAATAAGGCGAAATAGCCCGCGACCAACAGTAGCGCGGCGAAAGGTCCGCGGCGGTCGCGCATCCGCATCCAGCGCTCGCCGATGCCGCCCGACCAGCCGAGCCGGTCCCAGCCGGTAAGGGCGATGCCGCCGATCCAGCGGGCTTTCTGGCGTACTGCGTCGCCAAGTTCGGCGGGGAAATGGCCGCGCGAGGCAACGACCGCTCGGCTGCCGGGGATTGCCGGGATGCGCACGAACATCGTCTTCAGCCCGAGCGCGCCAAGCCGCAGCCCGAGCTCATAGTCCTCCGTCAGGCTGGCGGCGGCGAAAGGCGCGCCGCCATGCGCCGCTGCGAGCTGCTCGAGCGCTCCGCGCTCGATCGCGCAGCCGACTCCGGCGAGCGGGATTGCCGCCCCCACGGCCTCGCGCACGACCAATTCCTTGACGTGGCTTTCGGCGAACTCGTCGGCATAATGGCCGCTGACCCAGCGCGAGCGCGGGTCGGGCAGCGGCAGCACCGGTAGCTGGACCAGGGCGGCGCGCTCGACCAGCCGGTCGAACAGCTTGAGCTCGAGCGGATGGACGAGATCCTCGGCGTCGTGGAGCACGACCGCCTTGGCGCGGGGCGCTCCAGCGGCTTCGTCGGCGACCAACGCGCGGTAGAGGTGGTTGAGGCAGTCCGCTTTGGTGCTCGGCCCGTCGACCGCAACCGCGACGGCGCGGAGGCGCGGGGCGGCGACGGCTGAAATCGCCGCGCCGGTCGCTGGGTCGTTTCGGTAATGACCGACGTAAAGGACATAATCATGATGATCGAAGCGGGCGAGCGTCGCGCGCAGCATGTCGCCGATGACGGCGGATTCGTCCCAGGCGGGAATGAACACGGCCATCCGACCGGGACGGGCCGGGGCCGGAAGCGCGCTGGCGAACGAGCGCGGATAGCGGGAGTAGATGGTCAGCGCGCGCCACCCGCGCCGTGTGAAATAGATCAGGTCGACGAGCAGATCGTCTAGCGCGAACAAGGCATAGCCCGCCGCCGCGAACAGCGCGAGCTCGCCGGTAAGCTCCGACAAGAGCAACGCCCCATTCACGGGCGGAGATTGGTGACAAGGTGGAAAAGTGCACGGCGCATTGCAGCGTCCCCCAACGGGCGCGTGAACCGAGCGGGGGAATTTATTCCATAATGGATGAAAAACGACAAGCGATTGTTTGACGGGGAGCAAAGGGATTGGTCGAACCAAGCGAAACTTGCCAATCCGACAGGGCGAACGCTGGTCGAACCGCCAAGGCTTGGCCGAACGCGGCCGGGTCCCTAGGCTCGCGTCATGAAGCTGTTCGATTGGATTGTGGCGGCGCTGCTGGGCTGTGCTGGCGCTGGCGCCGCGGCCGCCGTGGCCGTGCCGCAAGTGGTGACGGCCTCGGGGCGCTGGGCGGCGCTGCGCGGGCCGAACC
>JALYQH010000143.1 GCA_030855945.1 Pseudomonadota bacterium
ATCTTGGCCACCAACAGGCCGACGCCACCGGCCGCTGGTTCGCCGCTTTGCCCGAACACGAGCGCCCCGAAGTGATCCTCGCCTCGCCCTACATTCGCGCCAAGCAAACCGCCGAGGCGATCTGCAAGGCGGGCGGGCTCGCCGGCGGTGCCAAGCCCACCGTGCTCGACGAGCGCCTGCGCGAGCGCGAGTTTGGGGTGTTCGACGGGCTCACCACCGTCGGGATCAAGCAGAATTACCCCGACGAGGCCGCGCACCGCGCCAAGATGGGCAAATTCTACCATCGCCCGCCCGGCGGCGAGAGCTGGGCCGACGTCATCCTGCGGCTTCGCTCGGCGCTCAACACGATCAATCTTCATTATGCAGACAAGCGGGTGCTGGTCGTTGCCCATCAGGTGGTCGTGCTGTGCCTGCGCTACATTTTGGAGGAGCTGACCGAGGGTCAGATCCTCGCCATCGACAAGCAGGCCGAATTCCTCAACTGCGGCATCGCCGCGTTCGATTTCGAGCCCAATGCGCAGGCGATCTGCGTGCCGACCCTCGCGCTGTGGAATCACGGCGCGCCGATGGAACAGCATGGCACGCCCAAAACCGCCGAGCCCGACATGATGACCGGGTCACGATGAGCAAGCCGACCGCGCTGAACCGCGCCGAACTGGGTGGCCATCCGCTTCCGGCGGTCGAAGGCGGCGACAAGGACAGTCACGGCCAGATATTGATCATCGCCGGGTCGCGCGACGTGCCCGGTGCGGCGCTGCTCGCGGCCCACGGCGCGATGCGCGCCGGCGCGGGCAAGCTGCAGATCGCCGCGCCCGATGTGATTGCCGTGCCGCTCGGCGTGGCCATGCCCGAAGCGATGGTCGTCGGCCATGCAAGCCACCGCGACGGCGGGTTTGCCACTTCGGCGATCGACGAACTGGGCAAGCTCGCCGAGCGGGCCGATGCGATCGTCGCCGGGCCGGGCCTCGAATCCAACCATGCCGCCGCGCCGCTCGCCGCGATTTTGCTCGGCCTCGGCAAGCCGCTCGCGCTCGACGCCGCTTTGCTTCACGTCCTGCCCGAGTGTGAAGCCAAGGCCCGCGCGGCGAGCGTGCCGCCGATCCTGCTTCCCCATGCGGGCGAAATGGCGAGCCTGCTGGAGTGCGGCAAGGACGAGGTCGAAGCCGACCCGCTCGGCGCCGGTCACCGCTGCGCCAGGCGTTATCGCGCGTTGGTGCTGGTCAAGGGTGCACAAAGCCACATCGTATCCGCCGATGGCGCCTGCTGGAAATATGATGGGGGCGGGCCGGGGCTCGGCGTGTCGGGCAGCGGCGACGCGCTCGCCGGAATCGTCGGCGGCCTCCTCGCGCGCGGCGCCGATCCGCTCGTCGCCTTGCTGTGGGGAGTGTGGCTGCACGGCGAAGCCGGCCGCGCGCTGAGCAAGAAGGTCGGCCCGCTCGGCTTCCTGGCAAGGGAAATTCCGGGGGAAGTGCCTGGATTGCTACCCCCGTCACCCCGGACCTGATCCGGGGTCCACCTTCTTGCGGTCGAAAAAAAGGTGGATCCCGGCTCAAGGACGGGATGACGATTATTCGTTCAAATAGCTTTCCAGCTCGTCCCCGGCGAGCTTGACCACATGGATGACGTTCGTCGATCCCGCGGTCTTGAACGGAACCCCGGCCATGATCACCATCGTCTGACCCGGCGTGGCGAGGTGGTGGCGAAGCGCCATCCGCTTGGCTTTGCCGACCATTTCCTCGAAGTCGGACACGTCGCGGGTGTGGACCGCATGGACTCCCCATTGCAGCCCGAGCCGCCGCGCCACCTTGAGGCTCGCGGTCATCACCAGCGTCTTGACCGGCGGCCGCTCGCGCGCGATCCGCCGCGCGGTCGATCCCGATGTGGTGTAGCAGGCCATCGCCGCGACCGAGAGGTTGCGCGCGATCTGCGCCGCGCTTTCCGACAGCGCATCGGCGGCGGTCGCCTCGGCCGGGGTTTCGGTGAAATGGACCCGCGCCGAATAGACCGGGTCGGATTCGACGCTGATCGCGATTCGATCCATCATCTCGACCGCTTCGATCGGAAAGGCGCCGGCGGCGCTTTCGGCCGACAGCATCACCGCGTCCGCGCCTTCGTATATCGCATTGGCGACATCGCTGACCTCGGCCCGTGTCGGGGTCGGCGAGACGATCATCGATTCGAGCATTTGCGTCGCGACCACCACCGGCTTGCCCGCCTGCCGCGCCATTGCGACGATCTTATTCTGCAGCGGCGGCACACCCTCGGGCGGCAACTCGACGCCGAGATCGCCGCGCGCGACCATCACCGCGTCGGCCAGTGCGAGTATCTCGCCGAGCCGGTCGATCGCCTGCGGCTTCTCGATCTTGGCGAGCAGCGCTGCCTTGCCGCCGACCAGCTCGCGCGCCTCGGCGACGTCCTCGGGCCGCTGGACGAACGACAAAGCGATATAATCCGCGCCCTGGTCGAGCGCGAAGGCAAGGTCGTCCTTGTCCTTGTCGGTCAGCGCCGGGATCGGCACCAATATATCGGGGACGTTGACCCCCTTGTGGTTGCTGACCGTACCGCCGACCTCGACCGTTGTCGTGATCCGCTCGGCCTCCACCGCGGTGACCCGCAGCCTGATCTTGCCGTCATCGATCAGCAGCCGCGCCTGCTCCTCCACGGCAGCGAACAATTCGGGATGGGGCAGCTCCACACGGGTCGCATCGCCAAGCTTCGAATCGCGGTCGAGCACGAACGTCTGCCCCGTTTCGAGCAGCGCGGACCCACCCTTGAAATCGCCGACGCGAAGCTTCGGTCCCTGCAGGTCGAACAGGATCGTGGTCGGGCGCTGCAGCGTCTTTTCAAGCGCGCGGATCGCCTCGACCAGCGCGACCTTGGCGGCCTGGTCACCGTGGCTCATGTTGATTCGGAAGGCGTCGGCGCCGGCCTCCATCAGCTTGGCGATCATCTGCGGGGTCGACGATGCGGGACCCAGCGTCGCCAGGATCTTGACCTTGCGCGCTCTCGGCTTCAGCAGCGTCACTAATCTCTCTCCACTTTGGCTTTTGCGTGCCCGCCATAGCGGCTCAGCGTCGGCGTTCAACCGGGTTGAGGCAGCGCGGCGCCTCGCCTAGGAGGCCGCGGAGACGATCATCGAGATTTGGAGATAAATGGCATGAGCGAAGACAATGTCGCGGCCGACCAGCTGCGCCTGTTCATCGAGCGCATCGAGCGGCTCGAGGAAGAGAAAAAGGGCATCGCCGACGACGTGAAGGACGTCTACGCCGAAGCCAAGTCGACCGGCTTCGACACCAAGACGATGCGCAAGATCGTCGCGCTGCGCAAGCTAGAGAAGCACGCTCGCGACGAGATGGACGCCTTGCTCGAGACCTATCGCAACGCGCTTGGCTTGGCGTAAGGACTAACGCCATGGCAGGTCATTCCAAATTCAAGAACATCATGCACCGCAAGGGCGCGCAGGATAAGAAGCGCGCCGGCATGTTTTCCAAGCTCAGCCGCGAAATCACCGTCGCGGCCAAGAGCGGCATGCCCGACCCCGACATGAACCCGCGCCTGCGCGCCGCGATCAACGCCGCCAAGGCGCAGTCGATGCCCAAGGACAATATCCAGCGCTCGATCGACAAGGCTGCGCGCGGCGATGCCGAAACCTATGAGGAAGTTCGCTACGAGGGCTTCGGCCCCGGCGGCGTTTCGCTGATCATCGAAGCGCTCACCGACAATCGCAACCGCACCGCAACCAACGTCCGCACCGCGGTCAGCAAGAATGGCGGCAACTTGGGCGCGAGCGGAAGCGTCAGCCACGCCTTCGATCGCGTCGGCCTGATCAACTATCCCTCCACCGCCGGCGACCCGGAAAAAATATTCGAAGCCGCACTCGATGCCGGCGCCGAAGATGTTTCCTCAAGCGACGAAGGTCACGAAATCTGGACTGAGATCGGAGCCTTGCACGAAGTTGCCAAGGCGCTCGAACCCGCGCTCGGCGAGGCCGAAGGCGCCAAGCTCGCGTGGCGCCCGCAGACCAATATCGAAGTGGACGAAAGCGACGCGGCGACCCTGCTCAAGCTGATCGACGCGCTCGACGAAGACGACGACGTCCAGCAGGTGTGGGGCAATTACGAAGTCAGCGACGAAGTGATGGAGCGGCTGGGCTGATCATCCTCGGCCTCGACCCCGGGCTCGGCACCACCGGCTGGGGACTGATCCGCGCCGAAGGCAACCGCCTGTCGCACCTCGCCAATGGGCAGCTCAAGACCGATGCCAGCGAACCGCTGCCCCGGCGCTTGTCACACCTCGGCAGCCAGCTCGAGGCGCTGCTTTCCGATCATGCACCGGACAGCGCGGCCGCCGAAGAGATTTTCCTCAACAAGAATCCCCAGTCCACCCTCAAGCTCGCCCAAGCGCGCGGCGTCTGCCTGATGGTTGCCGCGCGCTCGGGCATTCTCGTCGGCGAATATGCCGCCCGCTTCGTCAAGAAAGCCGTGGTCGGGGTCGGCAACGCCGAAAAAGTCCAGGTCCACGCCATGGTCCAGCGCCTCCTCCCCGGAGTCCCCATCACCGGTCCCGACGCGGCGGATGCGCTGGCCGTGGCGATCACTCATGCGCATCACTTGGCGTCGGTTCGAGCCACCATTCCCCGCTCGTCCTGAACGGACGTTTGCTCTCCCACTCGACATCCCATCTGTCCCCCGCCAATGTCGCGCCCATGATCGCCCGCCTCACCGGAATCCTCGCCGAAACCGCCGCCGACCATGCGATCGTCGATGTCGCCGGGGTCGGCTATCTCGTGCTCGCCTCGGCGCGGACGCTCGACGCGATCGGCCCGGTCGGCGGCGAAGTGATGCTGCTCACCGAAATGCAGGTGCGCGAGGATTCGATGACCC
>JALYQH010000145.1 GCA_030855945.1 Pseudomonadota bacterium
TCTTGGGCGTGATGTATTCGGTGCCGCTACGGCGCGCGCTCGTCACCGGATCGACCCTCCCCTATCCCGAAGGCGTTGCCGCCGCCGAAGTGCTAAAGGTCGGCGCGGGGGTCGGCGGGGCCGAGGAAAACAAGCGCGGGCTGGCCGCGATCATGCTCAGCTCGCTAGTCTCGGCCGGTTACGCGATCCTTGCCCAGACCAGGCTGGTCGCCGCCGAAGCCTCGCGCAGCTTCCCGTTCGGCGCGGGCGCGACTACCGTCACCACCAGCCTGTCGATGGCGCTGATCGGGGTCGGCCACCTCGTCGGCCTCGCGGTCGGGCTTGCGATGCTGGTCGGGCTGATCGTCAGCTGGTTCGTGCTGGTGCCGTGGCAGACCGGGCTTGCGGGCATCGCGGCGGCGGCGGACATCGAAACGCTGGTCTCCGCCACCTTCCGCGACAAAGTCCGCTTCATCGGCGCTGGCACGATTGGCGTCGCGGCGATCTGGACATTGCTCAAGATCATCGGCCCGATCGTCACCGGAGTGACCTCGGCGATCAGCGCCAGCCGCGCGCGCAAGCTCGGCGGGCAGGACAGCCTCGACATCACCGACCGCGACATTCCGATCGGCATCATCGCAGTGACGATCGTCGGGTCAATGATCCCGATCGGCCTCTTGCTGTCGGCATTCGCGCAGAGCGGCCCGATCGCCGCGGCGCCCGGCCTGACGATCGGCCTCAGCCTGCTCTACATCTTTGTCGCAGGGGCGATCATCGCCGCGATCACCGCCTATATGGCGGGCCTGATCGGCGCCTCGAACAGCCCGGTGTCGGGCGTGGGCATCCTCACCGTCCTCGGCATTTCCCTGATTCTCGTCGCCATCTTCGGGCGCGACATCGGGGTCGACGCGTCGCAGAGCCTGGTCGCCTTCGCTCTGTTCGTCACCGCGGTCATCTTCGGCGTCGCGACCATCGCCAACGACAATCTGCAGGATCTGAAGACCGGCCAATTGGTCGGTGCGACGCCTTGGCGGCAGCAAGTCGCACTGATCATCGGCGTGATCTTCGGCAGCCTCGTCATCCCGCCGATCCTGACCATCCTCAACGACGCCTTCGGTTTTCAAGGAGCGCCCGGCGCCGGCCCCAACGCGCTCGCCGCGCCGCAAGCCGCTTTGATCTCGGCGATCGCGCAGGGCGTGCTCGGCGGCGATCTCGACTGGGGTTTGATCGGGCTTGGCGGCATCATCGGCGTCGTCGCGATCATCATCGACGAGATATTGCGCAAGACCGGGAAGCGCTCGCTTCCGCCGCTCGCGGTCGGCATGGGCATCTATCTGCCGATGGCGCTGACCCTGCTGATCCCAATCGGCGCGACGATCGGAACGCTCTACAACAAATGGGCGCAGCGCGCGCCCAATCCGGCCTTCGCCGAGCGGCTCGGCGTGCTGATGGCGACCGGCCTGATTGTCGGCGAGTCGCTGTTCGGAGTCGCCTTCGCCGCGATCGTCGGGGCGACCGACAATGACGCACCGATGGCGCTGGTCGAGGAATTCCCCCTCGCGGTGCCGCTCGGACTGATCGTCTTCGCCGGGGCGATCGCCTTTCTCTACCTGCGCACGCGTAGCAAGGCGTCGCTGGCGCTTCCCGACGACGACGGCGTGGTCCCGCCGCGCGAGGCCGCAATCCGCTGATGGTTGAAACGCTTCACCTCGGTCAGCCGAGCGCGCTGCCCGCTTCTCCGGAGGAGGCGAAGCTCGATTATGTCGCCAATCCGCGTGCCGGCGCGCTCTACCTCGTCCGCTTCGCCGCGCCTGAATTCACTTCGCTATGCCCGGTCACCGGCCAGCCGGACTTCGCGCATTTGGTCATCGATTATGCGCCAGGCGAGACGATCGTCGAGAGCAAGTCGCTGAAGCTGTACCTCGGCAGCTTCCGCAATCATTGTGGCTTCCATGAGGACGTCACCGTCGGCATCGGGCAGCGGCTGGCGGAGGAGATGAAGCCCAAATGGCTGCGCATCGGCGGCTATTGGTATCCCCGCGGGGGGATTCCGATCGACGTCTTCTGGCAGTCAGGCGCGCCGCCCGCCGGGCTATGGGTGCCTGACCAAGGCGTGGCCTCCTACCGCGGCAGGGGCTGAGCCGATGGATGACCTGGTCTCGACCGGCTGGCTCGAGCAGAAGCTTGGCGAGCCGGACCTCGCCATAATCGACGCGAGCATGTTCATGCCCGGCGACAAGCGGGATCCGGCGGCGGAATTTGCCGAGGCGCATATTCCCGGCGCCCGCTTTCTCGACATCGAAGCGCTGTCCGACCCCGACGATCCCGCGCCGCACATGCTGCCTGGCCCGTCGGCGTTCGGCGTGGCGATGCGCGCGCTCGGCGTCGGCCGCGACGATCGCATCGTGGTTTATGACAATAGCCCGTTGCGCAGTGCCGCGCGCGGCTGGTTCATGCTTCGCCATTATGGCGCGGGTACGGTGGCGATCCTCGACGGCGGCTTCCAGAAATGGCGCGCCGAATATCGGCCGGTGGAAAAGGGGCCGGCTCAGCAGCGCACCGCTCGGTTCGACGCGGTCGAACGCTCGCAAATCGTCACCAAGCAAATGCTGCTCAGGGATGCCGGACTGCCAATCCTCGACGCGAGGGGCCGCGGACGGTTCGAGGGGAGCGAGGATGACCCGCGACCCGGTGTTGCCGCGGGCCACATTCCCGGCGCGCGCAACTTGCCGTTCTCCGCGCTTTACCGGGACGATGGCACGCTGCGCCCGGACGAGGAATTGCGCGCCGGCTTCACCGCTGCCGGGGTCGACCCAGAATCGCCGTTCATTGCCAGTTGTGGATCGGGGGTCACCGCGGGCAGCCTGATCTTCGCGGCGCGCAGGCTCGGTGGGCGCGATGCGCGGCTGTATGACGGAAGCTGGTCGGAATGGGGCGCCGATCCGGCGACGCCCAAGGCGCGCGGCGCCGCTTAAAGACTGAAAAGCTGGTCGATCGATTCGATCCCGCTGGCGAGCTCGCGCTCGAGCCGTTCGATCGCCGCGGGATGAGGCTCGACACCGAGGTCCTGCTGGCGAGTGATCGCTTCGAGCCCGGCCGCGGCGGCGCCCGCGACGCGGGCCGAGCGCGCGTCGAAGCAGCGCTGTGTCGGCGGATTTGCTCCGGGAAAGCCCAAGGCCAGCCGCGCCTCGCTGTCGCGGTTCGACACCGGCTTGCCGGCGACCTGCTCGATGCACGCGAGCGCCTGACGAATGCTCGCCAGCCGCGCCACGGCTTCGGCGTAAGGGCCGGGGACTTCGTTGACGTGCGAATCGGGGATGAAATGGATCATCCCCACGGTTTGCCACCGCAGGGTAAATCATCAGTGAATCGAAATTGGCTTTAGCGCCGTTTCTTACTGACCGAATCAGGCCGCGGTGGCGGTTTCGATGTCGCGCAGGATCCAGCCGCGCTGCGGAATCGTCTCAATGAACTCGGCGCCGCCCGCCGCCGAACGCAGCTTTTTGCGGAGCTTGGAAATGAAGACGTCGATGATCTTGGGCTGCGGCTGGTCGTCGGCGCGGCGGTAGAGATGCTTGAGCAGCATCGAACGCGTGACGACATTGTTGCGCGCGAACGCCAGCAGTTCGAGCACGCGATATTCCATTTCGGTAATGCCGATCGGATGACCGTCGATGCGGATCAGGCGCTGCACCGCGTCGACCGCCAGCCGGCCGCCGCACAATGTCTCGGGCAATTCGCCGCCATTGGCCTTCAGATTGTCGAGCAGCCGCGACGCGGCCTCCTCGCTATCCTCGGCCGACAGCCGCACCGGCGATCCCATCAGCGCCTGCTGTGCTTCGGCCAGCGCATTATGCGCTTCCTCGACCAGCCGCGCGCCTTCCTCGAAGCGGCGCCGCGACCGTTCGAGCATCGATTCAATTTCGACCAGCCGGGCCGAGAGCGTGTCCGAGGTCATCAACTATGACGCCTTTTATTGCGGGGCTGGGGCTGGGGCAGGGGCCTGTGGCGTCTGCGCGGTGGCGTCCTGGCCGTCGCCCTCGGGCGCCGAAATGATCGTCTGGGTGGTGGCGCCCTTGTCGACGACATTGGTCTGCGGGTCGCCCGCGGTCGAGCGAATGCCAGTGGCGACGCGGTCGCCTCCGGCGGCGTCGAGCAGGCTGGTCTCCGCCGCGCTGCGCGGGGCTGGGCCTCCGAACAAGGCGGTGATCGCCTGCGCCTGGGCATTTTCGGCCGACAGGCTGATGGTGCCGGCAACCGGCGGAGTCAGCGAATAATCGGGCGGGATGACCAGCGGCGCGTTGCGCGCGACAGCGAATTCGTCGAGCGCCTTCTGCCTGCCGATGCCGCAGCCACCGAGCGCCACCGCCGGGATGAGGAGGGTGAACAATAGGGCCTTACGCATGATCGAGTGACTCCGATTTCGCCTTCCGCGATACGAGGAAGGCGCGAATGAGCAGAATGACGACGCCGATGCTAATCGCGGCGTCGGCGACATTAAACACTAAAAAGGGACGAAACGTCCCGAAATGCAGGTCGGCGAAGTCCACGACATAGCCGAAGCGCGTGCGGTCCACGATATTGCCCAATGCACCGCCGAGCACAAGCGCCAGCGCATATTGATCGCCGCGCGCTTCCTCCTTGCGGATCCACCACGCCACCCCGACCGCGATCGCGGCGGTAATCGCGACCAGCAGCCAGCGCCCGAGCTCGCCATCGGCGGTGAACATTCCAAGGCTGATGCCGCGATTCTCGACCCAAGTGAGGGCGAAGATGGGCAGCAGCTCGATCTGCGCGCGCTGCTGGAGATCGAGCGGCCCGATCATCAGCCATTTCGTAAATTGATCCGCGACGAAGATTGCGAGCGCAAGGAGGTAGGGGGGGCTGCGGTCCTTCATCGGCCAATCCGCCCAATGGTCCCAATAGTCACGGTGACGGCGACGATTCCGGTGGGCGACTTGAGTGGTGAAACAAGGTTCGGACGAGACATCGAACGAGGTTGCATATTTGCCATGCTGTAGGACAGAAAAATCATCGGATCAGGCTTGCGCGGCGATGACGGCATCACAGCGGGCGCACAGATCGCTGTCCTCGGTCACCTCGGGCAAATGCCGCCAGCAGCGGCCGCATTTCATGAGATCGGTCTTGCGCACGGTTAGCTTGTCGGCCCGTGAGACTGGCCCGGTGATGAACAGCTCGGCGAGGTCCGGCGAAATGTCCGCTTCGGGGAGGGCCACTTCGATTTGGAGGCTCGAGCCGACGACCTTGTCGCGCCGCAGTGGCTCGATCGCTTCGGTGACGGCCGTGCGGAGGGCGCGGAGCTTGGACCAGTCCGTGCCCCGGCGAAGGCCGGGGTCCAGGCAGGCGGAGCCGGCGTTCGCTGACGCGCCTGGACCCCGGCCATCGGGCCCCATCAAAGTAATACTTTGATGGGAAAGCCCTTCGCCGGGGAACAAGTTGGGCCACTCCAGGAGATGCACCGATCCCCCATCCGGATAGCGCGTCCCCCATACTTCCTCGCTCGTGAACACCAGCACCGGCGCGGCCCATCTCACCAGCGCGTGAAACAGCGTGTCGAGCACGGTGCGGTAGGCGCGACGTTTCGGGTCGGAGGGCGCGTCGCAGTAGAGGCTGTCCTTGCGGATATCGAAGAAGAAAGCGCTCAAATCCTCATTGGCGAAGTCGGACAGCGCGCGGACATAATCGTTGAAGTCATAGGCCTCGACCGCCGCCCTTAGCCGCTGGGCGAGCGCGGCGAGCAGCGACAGCATGTAGCGCTCGAGCTCGGGCATGTCGTCGACCGCGACCCGCTCACGTTCATCAAATCCATCGAGCGCGCCGAGGAGGTAGCGGAAGGTGTTCCTGAGTTTGCGATATTGGTCGCTCACCCCGGCGAGGATTTCCTTGCCGATGCGGTGGTCCTCGGTGAAGTCGACGGAGAGCGCCCACAGCCGCAAGATGTCCGCGCCGGTGTCGCGCATCAGGTCGAGCGGGTTGATGGTGTTGCCCACGCTCTTGGACATTTTTAGGCCCTTGGCGTCCATCGTGAAGCCGTGGGTCAGGACCGTCTTGTATGGCGCACGGCCGCGCGTCCCGCAGCTTTCGAGCAGGCTCGACTGGAACCAGCCGCGATGCTGGTCGCTGCCTTCGAGGTAGAGGTCGGCGGGCCAGCTCTGTTCGGGCCACTCGCCGCTTTCGAGCGTGAACACATGGGTGCAGCCGCTGTCGAACCATACGTCGAGAATGTCGGTCACCCGCTCATAATCGGCGGCGTCATAGCCGTGGCCGAGATATTCGGCGGCGCGCTCGTCCGACCAGGCGTCGACGCCGCCGGCCTTGATCGCGGCGACGATGCGGGCGTTGACGGCTTCGTCGACCAGCGGCTGGTTGCTGCCCTTCTTGACGAACAGCGCAATCGGCACGCCCCACGCGCGTTGCCGGCTGATCACCCAGTCGGGCCGGCCCTCGACCATCGCTGAGATGCGGTTGCGGCCCTTTTCGGGGATCCAGCGGGTGGCCGCGATGGCGTTGATGGCGAGCTGGCGCAAACTAACCCCTCTCCCCTCTGCGGGAGAGGGAGG
>JALYQH010000155.1 GCA_030855945.1 Pseudomonadota bacterium
CAGCCAAGGCGCGCTGATAGCCGAATTTCAGCGGCTCGGTCCGATGCTGCGTGGAATGGCCCCCGACGAAAATTGGTGGACCGGGGTTCGCCGCGAAATGGGCTCGCTGGTCTCGATCCGCCGCAACGACACGCCGAGCCCGCGTCCGGCCGCTCGTTACGACCGTGCGCTCGCCAGGCTCGAGGCGGGCGAGATCGACGCCGCCCTGGCGGAGGCGATGCGCCTTCCGGGCGCGTCGCGTCCTGAGGCGCAGGGCTGGATCGGCCGCGCGCGCCGCCTGATCGCCGCCAAGCGCGCGCTCGACGAGATCGAAAGCGCCGCTTTGGTCGGCCCGGCCCGGCCAGCGCCAATTCCCCTCGGCGCTTGACCTGACCCGTCCCTCGGGGCGATGATAGGTCCCGCAGCCTAACATGCTGCTTAATTTGGATTAGTTGAGGGAATAGGACTTCATGACGCCACGCACGCTCAGCCTGGTTTTGGGAATGGCCGCGGCGACGACCACGAGCACGGCGACTGCCCGGCTTCAGGCCGACCCGCTGGCGCCGCTCGCGCCCGGCGTGGTTCCGCCGCCGCCGGCTCCGCGGCCGATGGCAGTTAGGCCTACGGCGACCGCCCCGGCCGGGCTACGCGATCGGATATCCGCGCTTGTCCGGGGGTTCGACGGCAAGTCGGGGATTTCGGTCGTATCGATGCGCGACGGCTGGCAGGCCGATCATAACGGCGGGGTGCTGTTTCCCCAGCAAAGCTGTTCTAAGCTATGGGTCGCGATCGCGGCGCTGGACGCGGTCGATCGCGGCAAAATCGAGCTCGACGACCGGGTGACGCTTGGGCGCAGCGATCTGACCCTGTTCCACCAGCCGATCCGCGCGAAAATTCTCGGCGGCGGCCACACGACGACGCTGTCGGCCTTGCTCCACACCGCGATCACCGACAGCGACAATACCGCCAACGACAAATTGATGCGCTCGATCGGTGGGCCGGAGACCGTGCGCGACATGATCGACCGCAAAAACCTCGGCGCGATCCGCTTCTATGACGGCGAACGCGCGCTCCAGTCGAAAGTCGCCGGACTGATCTGGAGCCAGAGCTATTCGGTCGGGGACGGCTTCTACAAGGCGCGCAGCGCGCTGCCTACGTCGGTGCGCCGCGCCTCGTTCGAGCGCTATATCGACGATCCTTATGATGGCGCGTCGCCCAATGCGGTGGCGCGGGCGCTCGCCCGGCTCAAGCGCGGCGAATTGCTGTCGCCGGCGTCGACCCGGCGGCTGTTGTCGATCATGTCGTCGACCAAGACCGGCAAGATGCGCGTTCGCGCCGGTCTCGCGCGCGGGTGGCGATGGGCGCACAAGACCGGCACCGGACAGAATTTCCAGGGCCGCGTCGGCGGGATCAACGATATCGGGATTCTGACGGCACCCGACGGCACGGATTATGCGATGTCGATCATGACGGTGCCCAATCAGAGCAACGGCGATGCGCAGGATTTGATGCAATCGGTCGCCCGGGCGGTCATCGCCGCGCATGTTGCGCGGTATGGCAGCTGATCAGGCGCCAGCCGCGCGGCTGAGCGGGATGGCGGGGGTCCAGCGCGTCCCCAACCGCGCGCTCGACCTGTTCATCGTCAAGGACTTCCTCGATCCCGGCCGCTGCGCCGCTCTATGCGCGCTGATCGACGCGCGGCGCCGCCCGTCGGAGATTAGCGACGATCTTGGCGAGCCCGCCTTCCGCACCAGCGAAACCTGCGACCTCGACGGCACGGATCCGCTGGTCGCCGAGGTTGATGCCGGGCTGTGCGAACTGCTCGGGATCGATTCGGCGCGGTCGGAGCCGATCCAGGGGCAGCGCTATGCCGCGGGGCAGGAGTTCAAGCCGCACACCGACACTTTCAACCCGGGCGGCGCCGACTTCTACCAGCATTGCGCGCACCAGGGCCAGCGGACCTGGACCGCGATGCTCTATCTCAACCAGCCCGACGACGGCGGCGCGACCCGCTTCAAGGTCATTGGCAAAACCGTGCAACCCGACGTCGGCAAGCTACTGGCGTGGAACAACCTGCTGCCCGACGGCAGCCCCAATCAAGCCACGCTCCATCAGGGGATGAAGGTGCGGCGCGGGACCAAGTACATCATCACCAAATGGTTCAGGGAATATGCGGCGCTCTGAAGCCGGATGAAACTGTAAGATTCCCGCTCATGCCGAGTAGGGACTAGCCCCGCTTGGGGCGTAGCGAAGGCCCACGCAGGATGAGCGGATTGGTTGAACATTATCCTGCTTCAACGCGGCTTGCGCGGGCCCTTTGGCTTCCCAGCATAGGGCTTGATCACTGCACGCGCAGGCGGCGGGCCCGAGCGCGGACCGGGCCGAAGGGTCGGGCGCGGGCGCTGGTCGGGCCGGATGTTGGCGCCATGGTCGCCGCGATCCATCGGGCCGGGAGGACCCTCGGCGACGATGATCGTCACTTCGCCCTCGCCCTCGCTGTCGGCGGTGCGCTTGACCGATTCGGCGAAGCGGCCGGCAAGCGCACGCGGGATCTGGAAGCGAGTTTCATTGGCGGCAATGCGGATCGCGCCGACCTCGTTGCGGGTGATATGACCGCGGCGGCACAATAGAGGCAGCAGCCAGCGCGGATCGGCATTGTGGCGGCGGCCGATGTCCATCTTGAACCAGACGATATCCTCGAAGCCCGGACGATGCCCGTCCTTGCTCGCCTGAGAAGGCGCGGCGTCGATCATCTCCTCCGGCGCCGGCAGCTTGGCCCGGTGAAGCTTGACCAACGAGGCGGCGATATCCTCCGGCGACTGCTCGGCGAGCAGGCGGGCGCCAAGCGCGCGATCCTCGTCGTCGACCTCGACGGGGGCAAGCAAGGCCGCCAGCAGCCGCTCATGGTCGGCGGCGCGGATCGCCTCGGGGGTCGGCGCGCTCAACCATTCGGCCTCGATCCGCGCGCCGCG
>JALYQH010000166.1 GCA_030855945.1 Pseudomonadota bacterium
CGGCATCGAGCTCGAGCCCGTCGAGTTCATTGTCGAACAGCCACGCATGTTCGCCGTCGGTATGCCATGGTGCGAGCCGCGCCGCGATCCTTGTCGAAGAACACGATCCGCGGCGAATAGCGCCGCGCCTGCGCCAGCAGGAAGCCGAGCACCACGGTCTTGCCCGACCCCGACGGCCCGATGATCGTGAAATTGCCAAGGTCGCCGCGGTGGAAGTTGAAGAAATAGGGACCGGCCGACGTGGTTTCGAACAGCGTGACCGCGTCGCCCCAGAAATTGCCCGAGGGCTGGCCGACCGGGAAATTATGCGCGCTGGCGAAACCGGCGAAATTGGCGGACGAAACCAGAGCTCGGCGCGCGATATAGCCGAAATTGCCGGGGAATTGCGCCCAGAAGGCGGCCTCGAGCCCCAATTCCTCGCGCACGGCGACGAAGCCTGCATCGGACAGGGTCGCTTGAACTTCGCCGATCGTCGCATCGAGTTCGGCGAGATTCGCCGCACGGATCATCACCGTCAGATGATGTTCGCCGAACAAGGCACGGCCGGCGGCGACTTCATCCTTGGCCAGCGTCAGCTCGGAGCGCAGCGAAAGCGCGGCGTCGTCGGCCGAGCGCATCCGGCGAAGCGCCAGATCCATCCGCTCGAGCGCCGGGCCGCGATCGACCACCGCGAAGCTCTGCGTGACGGTCATTTCGAACGGCAGCCGGTAGAGATCGTCGAGCATTCCCGCGCCGGTTTCGGCCGGGTAATCCTTGACCGACAGGATCGCGGCAACCTGGCTGCCCTCGCCGTCGACCGGCCCAAATTCGACCGCGTCGGCGCCGAAGCTGATCCGGCGGCGGGCGATCGCCTGGTTGAGCTCGCCCTGCGGCAGCAGCAGGGGCGAGGTCGTACCATTGAGGATGGTAGCAAGGAACTCGACCGGTTCGGACGCGAGGCCCGACTTGAAATCATAGGTCGACAGCAAGCGCGGACCATAGGCTTCGAGCGCGGCCATTAGCGATTCGCGCGCCTGGCCGAGCTGACGCAGGTCGGCGGTGGTTTCGCGCGGTTCGGGCCGCGCCCCGCCGAACAGGCCGAGCAGCTTTTCGGCGGCGCTGGCGCGGCCCGCAAGCGGGCGCAGCAGCAAGGTTATGTAGAGGTCGTTGACGTAGAGCCGGCGCGCCGACAGCCGCTCGCGCCAGGCCGTGTCTAGCGCGGTGCTGAACGGGTCGGCGAACTCCCCCTCGAGCTCGGCGGTGACCGCACGGCGGACAACATGGTGGACCAGCGCGAACCGTGCCGAGGCGACCGCCTGAAGCATGGCGTCGCGCGCGACCTTGCGGGCCTCGAGCTGGACTTCATCGATGGTCTCGAACGGCAGGCCGTCGAGGCGGATGACCTGCATCGCCAGCCCGTCGCGGGTAAGGATAGTGTGATCGTCGACCTGCGCCAAATAGGGCAAATGGTCGCCGACCGACTTTTCGCGCTTCGCGGCGCGGTCACGGTCGGTAGACATTGGCGCCCCACAGGCTGTGATTGGGAACGCGCGGCACCCGCCGCAAACGGGTCAGCCACAGCGCCATGATGTGCGGATCGCGCAAGTGGGCGGCATAGCCGAGGGCGTGGATGAGCAGAGACGGGAGCAAGGCGAACAGGCTCTTGAAGATCAGGAACAGCTCGGCCGCGACGATGCCGTTGAGCACGAAGAACGGATAGGTCACTCCGGCGACCATCTGCGGGCGCGCGAGTGCCCTGAAGAGGCGGTCGCCAGCCACGATCAGCCGCCCGCGACCGATCGGATTCCGCCGACGATCGACGCCGCGCCGAACAGGATGAATAGGCCCAGCACAACGGTGGCGCCATATTTCCAGTTGATCCGGCCGGTCAGCATCAGGAAGCCGACCGCGGCGACGGCGATGACCGCGACCGCGGTCGCGACATTGCCAAGCAGGGTCCCCTGGAGCCAGTTGACGGCGGACACGATCGGCCCGGATCCGGCTGGGTCGGGCGCGGCATATTGCGCGTGGGCGGGCACGGCGAACGCGGCAAGCGCGAGCATCCAGCGGCGAATGATCAAAATCCTGTTACCTCTATTAGCATGGTGTTGGCGGGCGAGGCCTCGGCCTCGGGCTTGGCTGTAACTTGCGGCGCCGCGCCCGGCTTGACCGCGGCGGGCGGCTGCCAGCGCGACATGATCTTGGCGACATAGTCGCGCGTCTCGCGATACGGCGGAATCCCGCCGTAACGCATCACCGCGCCGGGGCCGGCATTATAAGCGGCGAGCGCCAGCGGTACGCTTCCGAAGCGGTCGAGC
>JALYQH010000183.1 GCA_030855945.1 Pseudomonadota bacterium
CACCGCGCACCTTGGCGCCAACAATCCCCATGTGCGGCTTGACCCGGCAGTGGGCGTCGAGCGCGCAGTCCGACGCTTCGTCCGACCCCGCACACTGAGTCATCGCAATCGGCCCTTCGACCGCTTCGACGATGTCGGCGAGGCTGATGTCGGTCACGGCACGCGCCAGCGTGAAGCCGCCGCCCGCGCCGCGCGCGCTGGTGAGGAGGCCGGCGATGGCGAGTTTGCCCATCAATTTTTGCGCGGTCGGGAGGGGAACGCCGGTTTCCTGCGCCAGTTCGGCCGCGGACAGCCGCGTACCGCCGTCGCGGCGGGCGGCGGCGGTCATCATCACGACCGCATAGTCGGCAAGGTGGGTAAGGCGCATGTCTAATCGGAGCTTTCCAGTCCGATTTAGGCCAATCCGTCGCAAATAACAACCGTCACCCCGGACTTGATCCGGGGCCTGCCTTCCTATCCCGGCTTTTCAAGGAAAAGGCGGATCCCGGCTCAAGGCCGGGATGACGGTGAAGCGTTACCTCTGCCCGGCAATCCACCCGTCGACGCGCGCCTCCAGCATCTCCAGCGGCATCGAGCCCGCCAGCAGCACCGTGTCATGGAAACCCGGGTCGCTATATTTGGCCCCGAGCGCCGCCTTGGCTCGCGCCCGGAGTTCCTCGATCTTGAGCTTGCCGACCATGTAGGCAGTCGCCTGGCCCGGATAGACGATGTAGCGCTCGATCGCCTTGTCGATGCCTTTGTCGGCGCTGTTGTCGGCGATGTACTTGATCGCCTGCTCGCGGCTCCAGCGCTTGTGGTGAAGCCCGCTGTCGACGACCAGCCGCATCGCGCGGTGAAGCTCGAGCTGGAGCCGGCCAAAGTCGCGGTAGGGGTCGGTGTAGAGTCCCATCTCCTTGCACAATTTCTCGGCATAAAGGCCCCAGCCTTCGGTGTTGGCGGTATAGCCGGAGAATTGGCGGAACGGCGGCACTTCGCCTTCGCCAAGTTCGCTGAGCAGGGCGAACTGGAGGTGATGGCCGGGCAGGCCCTCGTGGCAGTAGAGGGCATCGACTTCGGTCGAAGGCATGTTCCGCATGTCGTAGAGGTTTACGTAATAGATTCCGGGGCGGGAGCCGTCGGGCGGTGGCGAGTTGTAAAATGCCTTGCCGGCATTCTTCTCGCGGAACGGCTCGACCGCCTTGATCTGCAATTCGGTCTTCGGCAGCCGCCCGAAAAAGCGCGGCAAGGCCGCGGCGACCTGCGCCTGCGCCTTCAGCGATTCATCGATATATTGCTGCTTTCCCGCGGCCGTGTTCGGGAAATAATATTGCTTGCCGTCGCGGATATGGGCGAAGAATTGCTGGAGCGTGCCTTTGAAGTCGACCTGCTCCTTGATCGCATTCATCTCGCCGTGAATGCGCGCGACCTGGGCGAGGCCGAGGTCATGGACCTGATCTCCGGTGAGGTCGGTGGTCGTATAATATTTGAGCAGCGCGGCGTAGCGCTCGGCGCCATCGGGGAAGCGCCAGATCCCGTCGTCGGTGCCTGCCCGCTTTTGCTGATCGGTCAAGGTCGCGATCATCCGCTTATAGGCAGGTCCCATCGATCCGATCAGCGCGTCGTGGGCCTCCGCGATCAGCGCGGTCTTGCGCTCCTGCGGGATCGAAAGCTTGGCGACCTTGGTCTTGAAATCGGCATAGACGTCATTGTCGGCACCCTTGGTGAATGGCGCCCCTGAGATGATGTTGCGCGATTGCTCCAGGACCTGAGGGAAGACCCATTTCGGGGGAAGCACGCCCGATTTGTCGCGCACGATCGATTCGGTAACCGCCTGGTCGATATAGGTGCCGGTGGCGCGGATGCGGCTGATATAATCGCGGGCATCCTGTTCGCTCTCGACCTTGTGAATATTGATCAGGAAGGCGGGCATGTCGGCCTGCGCCCCGTTCATCTGGTCGAACACATAGCTGCTGCGGCGGAACGGAAAGATGCTTGCGGAGCGGGTGTTGCGATAGAGCAGAAGGTCGTAGCTAAGCTGGTCGTCGGCATTGAGAGACGCGCGGTCGAACCGCGCCTGCATCGCCTCGACGGTACGCTGGTCGAGCGCGCGGCCGGCAAGCGCCGCGGCGTCGGTATATTCATCGATCTTGCCGTAATCGCCGTCCTTGATCGCGCGATAGGATTTGGACAGCGGCGAAAGCGCCAGCTCGGCCTTGTCATATTGCTCGAAGAAAGCGGCAAGCTCGGCGTTTTTCTGGGCGGGCGCTGAGATTGGAGCGATGTCGACGGAAGCAGCAGCTTCGAGAGGCGGCGGCGCCATCAGCGGCTCAGCAGTGGTGGTTGCGCAGGCGGACAGCATGGCAGTGGAAGCGAGCAGGGCAAAACGAAGCACGGGCGACACCTTTCAAACGTCATGCCGGGCTTGACCCGGCATCCGCCTTGTTTCTTGAAGGAAAGCCGACCCCGGCTCAAGGCCGGGGCGGCAATCCTTCGATGAACGGCAGGACAGATGGTGATTTACGAACTGGTCCGTCCTTTAATCCATGCGCTCGATGCGGAGACCGCTCATCGTGCGACGATCCGCGCGCTGCGAATGATGCCGGCGCGGCGCTTGCCCGACTTTCCGGACTCGCTGGCAAGCGAAGTGGCGGGGCTGCGCTTTCCCTCGCCGGTCGGGCTTGCCGCCGGGTTCGACAAGGATGGTGAGGTGCCCGACGCGATGCTGTCGCTCGGCTTCGGGTTCGTCGAGGTGGGGACGCTGACTCCCAAAGCGCAGTCGGGAAACGCCAGGCCGCGGCTGTTCCGGCTGTCCGAGGACCGCGCGGTGATCAACCGTATGGGGTTCAACAATCAGGGCCAGGCGGCGGCGCTCGAGCGGCTCGCGCAGCGGCGGAGCCGCGGTCTCGTCGGGGTCAATATCGGCGCCAACAAGGACAGCACCGACCGCATCGCCGATTATGCGGCGGGCGTGCGGAATATGGCGCCAGTTGCCGATTATCTGACGGTCAACATCAGCTCGCCCAACACCCCGGGGCTGCGCAGCCTCCAGGCGGGGGGTGAGCTGGTCGATCTGCTGGGCGCGGTCCGCGGCGCGCGGGAAACGGGCGGGCCGCCACTGTTTCTGAAAGTCGCACCCGATCTGGAGCCGGGTGACCATCCCCGAATCATCCGCGCCGCGATCGATCACGGCGTTGATGCGCTGATCGTGGCCAACACGAGCGTGTCGCGACCGCCGCTGAAGTCGCGCCATGCCGGTGAGGCGGGGGGATTGTCGGGAGCGCCGTTAAAAGCCTTGGCAATGGACGCGCTGCGCCGTTTTCGATCCGTCAGCGGCGGCGAGATCGCCCTCATCGCGGCGGGCGGAATCGAGAATGCCGACGAGGCCTGGGCCCGGATCACCGCCGGGGCGAGCCTCGTCCAGCTTTATTCGGCACTGGTCTACGAAGGGCCTGGACTCGCGCGTCGGATCGCCGACGGCCTCGCCATGAAGCTGCGCGCGGCCGGCCTGTCGAGCATTGCCGAGGCAGTGGGAAGCGGCTAGCCCGGCGCCATGCCTGGCCGCTTCCGGATTTTGTTCGCCGCACTGGCGCTTAGCGCCTGCGCCACCTCGCAGCCTCCGTCGCCGACAATCGCAGCGCGCGGAATGGTTAGCGCCGCCGACCCGCGCGCGGCCGAGGCCGGGGCGGCGATGCTTCGCCAGGGCGGAAGCGCGACCGACGCCGCGCTGGCGACGTTGCTCGCGCTGACCGTGGTCGAGCCGCAAAGCTCGGGAATCGGTGGCGGCGGCTTCCTCGTCACCAGCGACGCCCGCGGTGCGCTGGCGAGCTATGATGGGCG
>JALYQH010000181.1 GCA_030855945.1 Pseudomonadota bacterium
ACTTCGAGGTGACTCAATTCCTCGGTGGCGATGTCGATCAGCAGATCCTTGCGGCCGGGATCGGACTCGCCAAGGCCTTGGGTGAAATAGCGCATCGCCGCAGCAAGCTCGCCATCCGGCCCGCCGAACTGCTCAAGCAGCAGCGAGGCCAGCCCCGGGTTCGGCTCCGACACGCGGACGGTATATTGCAGGCGCTTGTTATGCATGAACATTTCGGGGTCTCCGCGGCCGGAAGGGGCCTTGGCTGCTCAACCGGTGCGCGGCTCCCCGCGTTCCGAGGATTTCGCAGGCGGCACGAGCTTTTTAGCGCCGGCGGCCGAGGGCTTTCTCGATCGCCGCGACCGCCGCCGACCAGGCCGGAGTCTCGGGCGCGATCAGCTCGACATGGCCCTGGCCGGGGATGACGTTGACGGTGACTCGGTCGCCCTTGGCGCGCATCGCCGCGGCATAAGTGCTGGCGAAATGGGTCGGGATGATGCGGTCGCTGTCGCCGTTGACCAAGGTCTGGCGCACGCCGAGCGGGGCGAGACGGGGGATGGAGGTGTCGGCGTAGACGCGGCGGCTGGAGAAGGTCGGCGGGCCCACCAGCCGATCGATGACCTCGGCGCCGCAGCCCTGCTTCTCGGCGCGGGCCTGCTCGAGGTCGGGCAGGCCGCCGAGGCTGACGACATGGTGGATCGGGAGCGGATTGGCGGTTCGCAGTGCTGAATCCTTGGGCAGACGCGGGCGGGCGGCGAGCCACAAGGCGAGATGGCCACCGGCGCTGTGGCCGACCGCGACCAGGGGGCGAAGGTCGAGGTTCGCGACCTTGGCCTGGGCGCGGAGGGCGTCCGCGGCCGCCGCGGCATCGTGGAACGTGCCGGGATAGCCGCCGCCGCGATCGACCCCGCGATAGTCGATATTCCATACTGCGATGCCGCGCTTGGCGAGGTCGTCGGCGATCCAGTTCATGATCGAGCGGTCGGCGATCTCGGTCGTCCAGCAGCCGCCATGGACCATCAGCACGGTCGGGTGCGGACCGCGGCCGGCGGGCAGCCACAGGTCGGCGACCTGGAGCGGGTCGGTGCCGTAGGCGACGGTGCGGGTTGGAAGGGGGCGCGGGCGGGAGAGCAGCGCGGGCCAGGCCATTACTGGCGCGGCGGAGACTGTGGGGGTTGGCGCGGGCGCGGGGGCGGGCGGAACCATCGCGCAGCCGGTCACCACCGCGACGAGGGCCAAGGCAAGCAAGCTGCGCATTACTAAATCTCCGCTTCGACCGACCTTCGATAGCGGCGGCCGGGGCTTCGTCAAAGGCCGGAATTCCGGGCCAAATCGCAGCCTTGCCTCGCCAAAGGTCCCAAAGGTCACGGTAACGGAGCCGTTTTTCGAGAGTTGGGTCCGCCGGCGTTGGGCGTGAAATGCGAAAGAGCGGCGGCGCGAAAGCGTCATTCAAATCCGTGACAGAACAATTCCTACATTGGAAGCGAATAGGGTTTCGCGCGGAGGCACGAAGGCGCGGAGAGGTGTCTCGGCGCGCCGTTCGTCCGGAAAAGCATTGGGCTCCGCACCTTGGGGCGGTAGGCTGGGCTGGCCGAGATGGAGGGACGATGAAGAAGGTTTTGATCGTGCTGGCGGTGCTGGCGATTGCCGCCGCCGGCTGGTTCTACGCCTCGCCGTGGTGGACGCTGCGGGCGATGCGCGAGGCGGCGGGCGAGCGGGACAGCGCGGCGCTGTCGGCCTATGTCGACTATGAAGCGTTGCGCACCGACCTCAAGGGCGATCTGCGGCGGTCGATGATGGCCGAGATGAGCAAGCAGCCCGACAATCCGTTCGCGTCGATCGGAATGGCGATCGCGACGGGATTGATCGACCCGCTGGTCGAGGCGGCGATCAGCCCCGAGGGCGTCGAGGCGATGTTTGCCGGGCAGGGTGAGGGTGAGAAAGCGGATGCGCCCGCCACCGCGGGCCCGAGCGCGCCGCCGACGCCGCAGACCGCGCCGAGCCTGGCCAAGGCGGCGCCGGGCGACGATCCGGTGGTCGAACGCGTCAGCCTCGACGAGTTTCGGGTGCGCGGGGCGGAAAAGGACAGCGCCCTGATCTTCCGCCGCCACGGGCTGGGGTGGAAATTGTCGGCGGTCGATTTGCCGGTGCGGTAGGGGACGGCGTATATTGTAACCGAACTTGATTTGGTAAGGAACATTCCTTACATTCGTCAGGAGGAGATGAGCATGGCGACCCTGATCGAAGAAACCAGCACCGTGACCGCCAAGAACCAGACGACGGTTCCCAAGGCGGTGCGCGCGGCTCTGGGGATCGGGTCGGGCGACCGGATTGTCTATCGCATCGCCAAGGATGGCTCGGTCGCGCTCGCACGGCAGGTGGAGCAGGACGACGAGGCGGCGGTCACTGCCTTCCTCAAATTCATCTCCAACGACATCAAGCGTCGACCCGAGGCGATCAAGCCGATGCGCCAGGACGACGTGGATCGCCGCGCCAAGCTGCTCGAGGGCGTTGAAATTGATCTTGACGGAGACTTCCCTGACGTCGATCCGATCTAATGGTGATCGTCAACGGATGGACGCTCTACGAATATCCGACATTCGTTCGTCAGATCGAAAAGCTCGACGCCCAGGTCGCCGCAAAAACGGCGGTCGATCCTGAAAAGTGGTCGACTTCGTCCGTCGCGAAGCTATCCCAAACTATCGAGCATTTGATCCTGAAGGTGATCCCCGCCGATCCCGGCGCCAAACAGTTTCGGTTGGGCGATGCGCTCGGCAAGGGGCGCAAGCATTGGTTCCGCGCCAAGTTCGGCAAT
>JALYQH010000195.1 GCA_030855945.1 Pseudomonadota bacterium
ACCGAGGCCCGCGCGGCGAAGGCGGCGGAGATCGTGGCCCGCGTCGCGAGCGTTCGGACAGCGACAACGGCCCAGCGCCCGAGTTCGCCCCAGCCTTCCTCAAGCGCGACGACGATTAAACTGTTCCCCGGCGATGGCCGGGGCCCAGTCCTACAAAACAACGAAGGCCTCGCAGCAGTGCGAGGCCTTTTTTGTTATGGCTGAAGAATGCGCACCCGCCTCAGCATCTGCGCCAGGAAGGCGCGCTTCGTCTCCCCCGCGGACGCGCGTGCGATCGCCGAGCGCGGCGACGTGCCGCTCAGGCCCTACCGCTGCGATCGCTGTGGGGCGTTTCATTTGACCGGCCGCACCAAGGGAAAGCGGGTGGTCAGGCCAAGGGCCCCCGACTCGTCGTCATCCCGGACATGATCCGGGATCCGCCTGACCTGTCGCTGCGACTGTTCGCGCAACCCGCCCAGCAAAATTGGAACGCCTGTTCGCCGTCCGCCGTTAGTCCGTGGGCTTTGTAACAGGGAGACGATTCATGACTGAGATTTCCACATCCAAACTCGTGCTGATGGCTACGCTGCTGGCGCTACCCGCCTCTGCGATGGCGCAGAGCGAGGCCGTGAACGACCAGGCCGAGGAGGTCGCCGAGCAGGCCGCGCAGCTCGCCCAGGAAACCAACGAGCTGACCGCTGCCGTCAACGACGACGCCGCGAACGCCCGCGAAGAAGCCGCCGCCGCCACCGTCGATGACCGCGACATCGACCGCGACCGGGGCGATGACGACGGCGGCAAATGGGGCCTCCTCGGCCTGCTGGGTCTCGCCGGCTTGTTAGGGCTGAAGCGCCGCGAGCGGCATGATCACGTCCACACGCGGCCGGATACGACGCGGCCGAGCGATCGCGATCGGCTTTAATCCTGTTCCCCGGCGAAGGTCCGGGCCCAGTCCCGAAACCAACGAAGGCCCCGCAGCGATGCGGGGCCTTTTTTGAGCGCTTAGAGTAAGCGTGCCGGCTTCCCCTTATTTAGCTCGCCGTGCTGGGGCGCGAATCGCGACCCCCGCGGATAACGAAGGCCTGGCCTGACCCGCCGAGCTTTCGTGCAAAGGTCCTGAACTGGTGATTAGCTGTCGTTCGCTATTTGCCTGCGCTCCTGCCTCTTAGCGTAACGAGGGAAAGCAAGCTGGCGCCGATTATCGCAATTGGTGAGAACATCATCAAGATGCCCAGTCCGATGTTGGCCCCTCCGCCCTCATAAGGTCGGGTAATGTCGTAGGTGTAGAACCCCCAGAAGGCGCCGGTTAGGCACAAGCCAACGATCCACGGTCTTGACGATTTGATCCCGAAGAGCGCCAACAGGACAAATGGGGCGCTGACTTTGACGATTTGGGAGATGCTCGCCTCGTCCCAGAGCGAAAGCATCGGGTAGTTGCGGGCGATGGCCCAGATGGTGTTGCACGTTGCGATTACCGCAACCCCGATCACCAGAGCTACAGCAATGCCAGCCGAAGCCCGCCGTAAGAATGAGCGCGATACGTTGTCCATGGACTGAGCCTAACGACGAAATGAAGCTTAGGACAGGCGCGGCCACGGGGCTGACGCGCTTCCTGCTCCGCCCCGCCCGGAACGGCCATGTCCGCGCGCGCGTTGATTGGCCGAACCTCAGCAGATGGAGCATGTCATGCAGGACGTGATGGAACGGCCGGCCGCCCGGGCCGCGGGGCAAGCCGGTGATGGCAATGGCGCGCTGTCGAAGGCGGTGATGGGCGCGGCCGCGGGCGCGGTCGGCGTGTGGGCGCTCGACCGGGTCGACTGGTTCCTGTGGGACCGCGAAAGCGAGCAAACGCGGCGCCAGACGATAAAGGTGCGGCCGGGCGGCGAGCCGCCGGCCCACGTCGTCGCGACCAAGCTCGAGCAGATGTTCGGCCTCAATCCAACGCCTGAGCAGCATGAGTTAGCCGCGCTCGCCACCCATTATGCGATCGGCGTGGCGCCGGCGGCGGGCTATGCGCTCGTGCGCGACAAGCTGCCGGGCAAGGGACCGGTTCGCGGCCTGCTCTACGGCCTCGGCATGTTCCTCATTCAGGACGAAGCGCTCAACAGCGCGACGGGCCTCGCCGCCAGGCCGCAGGACTATCCGTGGCAGGCGCATGCGCGCGGGCTGGTGGCGCACCTCGTCTATGGGGTGGTGACCGAAATGGTGCTCAATGTAATGGAAGATACGCTGGAGCAGCGTCAGGACTGATTGGCTTCAGGCTCCGGCCAACGCGGTCCTCGCCAGCAGCAGCGCGCCGCGCGGGCCGGCGTCGCCGCCGAGTTCGGCGACGCGGAGGATCGGGCATTTGACGACGTAAGGGAAGTAGCCGGCGACCAGCTCGGTCATGCGCGCTTCGATCGCGGGGACCAGCCACCGGCGTTCGACGATCACGCCGCCGCCAAGCGTGATTCGCTCGCTCGCCAGTGTGAGGAGGAGGTTGGCGCAGCCCTGGGCGAGGGCTTCGATGACATAGGCCCAGGCAGGATGGTCGTCGGCGGTCGCTTCCCCCTTAACGCCGGTCCTAGCGGCGATGGCGGGGCCCGAGGCGAGCCCTTCGAGGCAGTCGCCGTGGTAGGCGCAGTTGCCTTCGAACCGGTCGCCGGAGACGCGGGCGACGCGCATGTGGCCGGCCTCGGGGTGGAGGCGGCCGGTCAGCGGCTGGCCGCCCGC
Source organism: Pseudomonadota bacterium (assembly GCA_030855945.1). Lineage (GTDB taxonomy): Bacteria > Pseudomonadota > Alphaproteobacteria > Sphingomonadales > Sphingomonadaceae > Sphingomicrobium. Next base: position 2,692 of record JALYQH010000195.1, read on the forward strand.
GACCACGCCGACACCGATGCCGGTGCCGACGGTGATGTAGGCGTGATCGCGGCAGCCCCGCGCCGCGCCCCATTCGCCTTCGGCCAGCGCGGCGGCGATGACGTCGGTGCTCAGCAGGGCCGGGCCGTCCACCAGGCCGGCAAGCTCGGCGATGAGGTTGGTGCCGGCCCAGCCGGGCTTGGGGGTGGCGAAGATTTCGCCGTAGGTGGCGCTCGCGGGGTCGAGGTCGATCGGACCGAAGCTGGCGATGCCGAGCGCGGCGGGGCCCCAGCGGCGGAGCTGCTTGGCGATTAGCGGCAGCGTCTCGACGGGCGTCGTCGTGGGGAAGCGGTGCCGCTCGACGATCTCCTCGCCGCGGCCGAGCACGACGATCGCCTTGGTCCCGCCAAGCTCGACTCCGGCAAGCAAAGGATATTCGGTCATGCGCTGCTGGTAGCGCACGCGCCGGAAGTTGCCACCACCCGCCGTCGCGGCCGCCGCCGCCGCCACCATGCCCACAGGCCGGTGACATAAAGCGCCGGGAGCGACAGACCGGCGAGCATCAGCAACAGGCGCCCGAACAGGCCGGCGATCTCGGCGGAATGGACCGAGAAAGCGGCGTCGGCCAGGCGGTTGCTGAGCGGCGCCGAGGCCGCGTCATAGACGTGGAGCGCGCGCCCGGTGGCCGCGTCGAGCGTGACCGTCGTCACGCCGGACCAAACGCGGATTTCGTCCGGCTGGCGAAGGCGAACGGCATAGACCGGCGC
>JALYQH010000237.1 GCA_030855945.1 Pseudomonadota bacterium
GCTTCCGAACGCTGCGGAGCCTTCCCGCCGATATCTTTCTTACGACCCACGCGAGAGATTTCGGCCGATGGCGCAAATTTCAGGAACGGGCCACCGCGAAGCATCCGGTCGACCCGTTTCTCGACCGGGCAGGCTATCTCAGCTATATAGACGATGCCGAACAGGACTTCCGCAAGGCGCTCGTCGCCAAGTAGCGGCGCTGCCGGCCGTCGCCTTGGCGCGCTCAACGCGGCTCAGACCAGCTTCCCCGGATTCATGATTCCGGCCGGATCGAGCCCGGCCTTGATGGCCTGCAACGCCGCCACCCTCGCCGGGTCGAGGCGGGCCAGTTCGTCGCGCTTCATCTGCCCGATGCCGTGCTCGGCGCTGATCGATCCGCCTGCGGCGGTGACAAGGTCGTGGACCAGGCGCGACACCGCCGGGCCTTCGCGCTCTAACCAGTCGGGGGTGGCGCGCGCACCGGCGCGGACGTGGAAATGGACATTGCCGTCGCCGAGGTGGCCGAAGCCCGACGCATGGCTGCCGGGGAAGGCGCGTTCGACCTCGGCCGCGGCGGTGGCCATGAAGGTGGGCATGGCGCCGACGCGCACCGAAATATCGTGCTGGGTGGCGGGGCCGAAAGTCGCGCGCTCGGCCTCCGACAGGCTGTCGCGCAGGTGCCACATCGCCTCGGCCTGGGCTTCGGACGCGGAAATGGCGGCGTCGGCGACCAGGCTCGCAAGGAGCGGGGCAAGCAGGCGTTCGAGCAAAGCGGCCGGCGGTTCGGCGTCGGCGCTGTCTGCGGTCGCTTCGACAAGGACGTGCCAGGGGTGATCGCCGGCCAGCGGAGCGCGCGTTCCTGGGATGTGGCCAAGCACCGCAGCGAGCGATTCCCGGGGTAGTATCTCGAATCCCTCGATGCGGTCGGTCGCGGCTTCGAGCGCGCGCAACACCTCCAGCGCGGCGGCGGGGCTGTCGAGGCCAAGCCAGGCGGTGGCGCGCGCGTGAATCGCGGGCACCAACCGCAGCCGCGCGGCGGTGACGATGCCGAGCGTTCCTTCGGCGCCGATCAGCAACTGGTCGATGCTGGTGCCGCGATTGTCTTTCTTCAGCCCGGCGAGCCCGTCATGGACCGAGCCATCGGGGAGGACTGCCTCCAGCCCCTCGACCAGCGCACGCATCGGCCCGAAGCGCAGCACCTGGGTGCCGCCGGCGTTGGTCGAGACCAGCCCGCCGATGGTCGCGGTGCCGCGCGCGCCGAGCGTCAGCGGGAAGCGTTGGCCTTGTCCGGCGGCGGCATCGTGGAGATGCTCGAGGATCACCCCGGCTTCGGCGACGGCATGGTCGCCGCCGATGGCGCGGATGCGGTTCATTCGGCGGAGCGAAAGAATCAATGCGGCCCCGTCCTTTTCCGGGGTCGCGCCGCCGACCATCGAGCTGTTGCCGCCCTGGGGAACCAACGGCACCCCCTCCTTGCCCGCCTGGCGGACGATCGCGGCGACCGCCTCGGTCGTGTCCGGCTGGAGGATCGCGGGCGAGGCTCCGTGCCAGCGGCCGCGCCAGTCGGTCAGCCACGGCGCGATGTCGGCCGGGTCGGTCAATGCCGCGCGCTCGCCGAAGCGGGCGCGGACCTGATCGACGATCCGTTGCTGGGCCGGGTTCATGCGCCCCCAATGCCCGAGCCGAGCGCTTGCCGCCAGCCCCGCGCGGGGCCATGTAACCACCATGGCTTCACCGATCACCATCGTGCTGGCGCGCGCCATCAACGGCGTTATCGGCCGCGACAACAAATTGCCGTGGCACATCCCCGGCGATTTGAAGCGGTTCAAGGCGCTGACCATGGGCAGCGCGATGATCATGGGGCGCAAGACCTTCGACAGCCTGCCCGGAATATTGCCCGGAAGGCGGCACATCGTCATGACTCGCGACCCCGACTGGGCGGTCGAGGGGGTCGAGGTGGCGCATAATGTCCAGGGCGCGCTGGCGCTGGCCGGCGATAAGCCGGTGTCGGTCATCGGCGGAGCGGCGATCTTCGAACTGTTCGAGCCGCTCGCCGACCGCATCGAGCTGACCGAGGTGCTGGCGTCGATCGAGGGGGACGTCACCATGCCGGACCTGAGGTCGAGCGAGCGCTGGTGCGAAATCAACAGCGAGGATCATCTGGCGACCGGCGAGACCCCGGCGTGGCGAACGATCACTCTGGTGCGGGCTTAGTTTTTTCGCTTCGCGAAGTCGGCCTAAACAAACCCTAGCGCTTTCCTCCCGCCGCGAACGTCCGCAGCCGCTTCATTTGCTCGGCGAGCACCTTGTCGACGGCCGGCGCGAGGTCGGCGGCATTGCCCCTCGCGAAGCCGGCGGCGCGATAGTTCATGGTGATGCGTGAGCCGCCGGCGATACGCTCGACCTGGAAATCCATCACACCGGTGGTGGCCTCGAACAACAACGGCCCGAGCCCGCCGGTGAGCACGACACGCTCGCCGGGCTGGACGAAAGTCACGCGCAGATGCTCGACGCCGCCGCCGCCGTCGAGCCGCTCGCAGAAGCAGCCGCCGGGGCGAAGCTGGAGCGACAGTCGCGAGGCGTCGCCCGAATAAGTATGATCCTTCGACCACCACGACTCGACCTGCCCGATCGCGGCATAGGCGCGCGGCTGGGGCACGACGAGGTTGATGCTGTGGCTGAGTTCGAAGCCGTGTGGGCTGGAACTGACGACTTCGGCGGATACGGGCGCGGCGAAGGCCAATGCCAGTCCGAAGAACCATTTGATCATGACCACCCCCGTTCGTCATTGCGAGCGTAGCGAAGCAATCCAGCGGCGCAACTGGATTGCCACGTCGCTTCGCTCCTCGCAATGACGGGGAATTAGCCGTCGAGGATGGCGTCGATCGCGGCGGCGACGTCGCAGACCGGCATCATTCCGTCGACCTGGCGCACAAGCCCGCGCTCGCCTTAGAAAGGCAGGATCGGCGCGGTCTTGGCGCGATATTCGGCCATGCGGGTACGCACGGTCTGCTCATTGTCGTCGGGCCGGCGCTTGAACTCATGCCCGCCGCAGGTGTCGCAGGTGCCGGAGACGGCCGGGATTTGATAGGTGTCGTGATAGGGGGCGCCGCAGGAGGCGCAGGTGAAGCGGCCGGTGATGCGGTCGACCAGCACTTCCTCGTCGACCACCAGTTCTATGACATGGTCGAGCCGCCGGCCGCGCTCGCCAAGCAAGATGTCGAGCGCCTCGGCCTGGTGCCCGGTGCGGGGAAAGCCGTCGAAGATCGCGCCATGCGCGGCGGCGGTGTCGAGCCGCTCGCCGATCAGCGCCGAGACGATCGCGTCGGACACCAGCTCGCCGGCCTCCATCACCGCCTTGGCCTTGAGGCCGACCCGGGTGCCCTTGGCGACGGCCTCGCGCAGCATGTCGCCGGTCGACAGCTGGATCATGCCGCGCTTGGCCTGGAGCCGCTGGGCCTGGGTGCCCTTGCCCGCGCCGGGAGGCCCTAGAAGAATGATGTCCAACCGAGGTCCCCTACGGCGCCGCGACTAGCGCCGCTTTCCGCCCTTGAGCTTGGCCTTCTTGATCAGGTCGCCATATTGATGGGCGATCAGATGGCTCTGGATCTGGCTGACGGTATCCATGGTGACGTTGACGACGATCAGCAGGCTCGTCCCGCCGAGGTAGAAGGGCACACCGGCCTGACTGAACAAAATCTCGGGGATCAGGCAGATGAGTACGAGATAGGCCGCGCCAACGACGGTGATGCGGTTGAGCAGATAGTCGAAATAGGTCTCGGTCGCCTTGCCCGGGCGGATGCCGGGGATGAAGCCGCCGTGACGCTTCAACTGCTCTGCGGTCTCTTCCGAATTGAACTGCACCGCTGTGTAGAAGAAGCAGAAGAAAGCGATGCCGAAGCCGTAAAGGCCAAGGTACAGCGGCGACCCATGCTGGAGCCAGGTCGATATGGTGATCAGCCAGTCGCTCGACCCTTCGGTCCCGGCGGTGCCGCCGCCGGCCATCTGCAGCACGGTCAGCGGCATCAGCAGCAGCGACGAGGCGAAGATCGGCGGGATGACGCCGGCGGTGTTGATCTTGATCGGCAGGTGGCTGCGTTCCTGCTGCATCGCGCCGCGCGCGGTCTGGCGCTTGGGATATTGGACCAGCACGCGGCGCTGGGCGCGCTCCATGAAGCAGATGAACAGCACCAAAGCGGCGACGGCGAGGATGATGGTGACGACGAGCAGCGAATCGAGCGTGCCACTACGGCCACCCTCGAACAATTGCGCAAGCGTGCGCGGCAGGGTGGCGACGATGCCGGCCATGATGATCAGGCTGATGCCATTACCAATGCCGCGGCTGGTGATCTGCTCGCCGATCCACATCAGGAACAAGGTGCCGCCGACCAGGCTGATCGTTGCCGAAACCCGGAACAGCATGCCCGGCTCGACGACCGCCGCGATGCCTTGGCTTGCGCCGAGGCTCTCGAGCCCGACCGCGATGAAATAACCCTGGATGGTGGTGAGCAGGACGGTCAGGTAGCGGGTATATTGGTTGAGCTTCTTGCGCCCGACCTCGCCCTCTTTCTTGAGCTGCTTCCACGGTTCGTAGAGCGAGCCACCGAGCTGGACCACGATCGACGCGGTGATGTAGGGCATTACGCCAAGCGCGATGATGCTCATCCGCTCGAGGCTGCCGCCCGAGAAAGTGTTGAAGAAATCAAGCACCCCGCCCTGCTGGGTCTGGAACAGCGACGCCATGGCGCGCGGATCGACGCCCGGGATCGGGATGAACGACAGCAGCCGGAACAGGACCAAGGCGCCAAGCGTGAACCACAGGCGCTTCTTGAGCTCGGTCGCCTTGCCGAAGCCGGAAAGGCTGATGTTGGCGGCCATTTGCTCGGCTGCGGATGCCATTCGGTAATCCTTGATGACTCGGTCGG
>JALYQH010000249.1 GCA_030855945.1 Pseudomonadota bacterium
CTTTGCCGCTGCCCGCTGCCGGCCACCGCGCGCGCCTCCGCCAGCGGCTGTTCGAGGGCGGCGGTGGCGATCTGGTTCGCGCGTGTGCCGATTGCCATCGACATCATCGCCCGCGAGCTCGAAAAGCGCGGAGTGACCGCCACTTACTCGCTCGACCGGATCGGGCTTCGAACCCAGCGCATCAGCAATTTGGTGATCGGCGATCCGGCCGATCCCGACCTTACGGCCGAGCGCGCCGTGATCCAGCTGCGGATCAAGTGGAACGGCAGCGTCGAAGTCTATCGGGTCGCGGCGCGCGGGGTGCGGCTCGAGGGGAGGGTCGTCGGCAATAAGGTGAGCTGGGGCCAGATCGACAAGCTTCTCCCCCCGCCGAGCGGCAAGCCGTTCACGCTGCCCAACCTCGTTGTCGACCTTGCCGACACCACCATCGCGCTCAGCACTCCCTATGGGCCCATCGGCTTCGCGCTGGCGGGCGAAGGCAATCTGTCGGGCGGGTTTCGCGGCAAGCTCGCCGCCTCGGCACCGCGGCTGACCCCGGGCTCGTGCCGGCTCGAAGGGTTGCGGGCTTATGTCGACGTGGCGGTTCGCGCGCGGCGGCCTCACGTGGACGGGCCGGTCGGGGCGCGGTCGTTCAACTGCCCCGCGAGCAATCTCGCGCTCACCGAGCCAAGGATGGAGATCGATTCCACCTTCTCCGAAGCGTTCGGCAGCTTCGACGGCACCGGAAGGCTGTCGGTGGCCTCGCTGCGCGCCGGGGTCAACCGCCTCGCCGGGGTCAACAGCAACCTCACGTTCAAAGGCACTCCGACCGAAATCCTGGGGCGGATCGACCTGTCGGCGCGGCAGGCGCGGCTCGCCGATATCCTCGCCGAGCGCACCCGAATCGACGGGCGCTACCGTCTCGATGCGCGTGCCGGGGCGCTGACGCTGGTCGGCGATTATGGTGCCTCCGATGTGGCGCTCGCGTCATCGCTGACCGCCGGGATCACCGGACCGCTCGCCTCGGCCAGGGGAACGCCGCTCGAGCCGATCGCGGCGGCGATTTCGCGCGCGATATCAGGCGCGGCACGCGAGTTCGACGTCGCCGGCACGCTGCGGCTGGTCAACCGGCGCGGCGGCGGCGCCGTCAGAATCGAAAGCGCCGACGTGCAGACGGCAACCGGCGGGCAGATCGGCGTCGCCGGGGGCGATGGGATCACTTATTATTGGCCGAGCGGGCGAATCCGGGTCGACGGCAATATCCGCACCGGCGGGGGCGGGCTTCCCGTGACGCGGATCGCGCTTAGCCAGCCGCGCAGCGGCGCGCCGATGAGCGGCACCGCCGACATTGCGCCTTATGCCGCCGGCGGGGCGCGAGTCGCCCTCGCCCCGGTGACCTTCGCCGCGCGGCGCGACGGTTGGACCGAGGTATCGACCGTGGCGTTGCTCGACGGCCCGTTCGGGGGCGGACGAGTGACCGGTTTAAGGGTGCCGATCGCCGGGCGATTCGGACCAGGCGGAAGCCTGGTGTTTGGCGAAGGGTGCATCGATGCCCGCTTCGCCTCGCTCCAGATCGGCGGCCTTCGGCTTGGCGCGACCCGCTTGCCGCTCTGCCCGACGGGCCGGGCGATCCTCTCCCGCAACGCTGGAAGCCCGATCGGCTTCGGGCTGGCGACGCGCAATATCCGACTGCGCGGCCAGCTTGGCTCTTCGCCATTCGCGCTTGATGCCGCCAGCGCGAGGATGCTCGGGCAGCGCCAGTTCGAAGCCGCCGGGCTCGAGCTGCGTCTTGGACAAAGCGCGTCGCCGGTCCTGATCAACGCCCGCTCGCTCAGCGGCACCTTCGCCGGTAGCGGAATTTCAGGTCGGTTCGCCGGTGCGCAAGGGGTGGTCGGCCGAGTCCCGCTCGACCTCAGCGACGCCTCCGGAAACTGGCGCTTCTACAATAGCGCGCTGAGCATCAACGGCGGGCTGACCGTGTCCGATCAGGCCGATCCGCCCAAATTCTACCCGCTGCGCACCGACAATATGACGTTTACGCTGGCGAATGACATGGTCCGCGCCGGCGGCACCTTGGAGCATCCGGCGAGCGGCACGCCGATCAGCGAGGTTGCCATCGAGCACCGCCTGTCGACCGGCGTGGGCGGCGCGGTGCTCGACGTTCCTGGAATCCGCTTCGGCGAGGGACTTCAGCCCGAGGAACTGACCCGGCTGACCGAGGGCGTGATCGCGCTGGTCACCGGGACGGTGCGCGGGCAGGGGCGGATCAACTGGACCGGCGGCAGCGGCAAGGTCGCTTCGACCGGCGAGTTCGATATCGTCAACACCGACCTTGCGGCGGCTTTCGGCCCGATTACCGGGCTCAACACGACGGTGCGCTTTACCGATCTGCTCGGACTCGAGACCGCGCCGGGCCAGTTGGCGACGGTCCAGTCGATCAACCCCGGCATCCTCGTCGAAAATGGTACGATCCGCTACTCGCTGCTTCCCGACCGGCTGGTGCGGATCGAGCGCGGCGAATGGCCGTTCATGGGCGGGCGCCTGATCCTGCAGGAGACGATCCTCAACTTCGGCCGGCCGAGCCCCAAGCGGCTGACGTTCGAAGTGGTCGGGCTCGACGCCAAGGTATTCGTCGACTCGATGGGCTTTAAGGAGATTGGCGCGAGTGGCGTTTTCGACGGCGTACTGCCGATGATCTTTGACGACGAGGGTGGACGGATCGTGGGTGGACGGCTCGACAGCCGGCCAGGCGGCGGGACGCTTGCTTATAACGGCATCGTCAACAAGGCCAACCTTGGCATGGCCGGCAAGCTCGCATTCGATGCGCTGCGCGACCTTAGGTTCAGTTCGATGATCATTCGCCTCGATGGCTATCTCGATGGGGAATTCGCGACCCGCCTGACCGTCGAGGGGGTTGGCCTCGGCAACACGAGCACGCAGCGGCTCATTCGCTCGATCAACCGGATTCCGCTCAAATTCAACGTCTCGATTAAAGGTCCCTTCCGCGCGCTCATCAGAAC
>JALYQH010000270.1 GCA_030855945.1 Pseudomonadota bacterium
CAGCAAAGGCGCGAGATCGGAACCATCGCCCGCGAGCGCCGCGGTCTCGGTCAATTCCAAGGTCAGGTTCTTCGGATCGAGTCCATGCCGGGCGAGGATCGCACGTACTTCGATGGGCAGCGATTTCATCGTCAGCATGCGCGCGGAAAGATTAACCGCCATGTCGAATGAGCCGCCCCTGCGGTTGATCCGGGCCGCCGTCGCAATCGCCTGGTCGAGCACGAACAAGGTGAGTTTCTCGATCCGGCCGCTCTGCTCGGCGGCGCTGACGAACTCCTGCGGGCTGATCGGGCCTTTTTCGGGGTGGGTCCAGCGCGCTAGCGCCTCGGCGCCGCGGATGCGCCCGGTCGCGAGGTCAAGCTGCGGCTGGTAGGCGACCCAGACTTCGCCGGCGTCGATCGCTTGATCCAGCTGGCTCAAGAGCGAGAGGCGCCAGTTGGCGTCCTTCATCCGCTCGGGGTCATGATATTTCCACTTGAGCCCTTCCGACGCTGCTTCGTCGGCCGCGACCAGCGCGCTATTGAAGCGCTGGGTGATCGACCGGCCGCTGCCGATCTCGACGCCGAACGTCACCGCGAGGTCGAAGGTGTCGCCATCTATCCGAGCCGGATTTCGGAACAGCGAATGAAGCGCTTCGACATGGTGGCCGATTGCCGTGCCAGGCTCGGTAAACCAGGCGAAGATGCCCTCGTCGCCCTGGTAGATGACGTGGTCGTGGGACCCGACGGTGAGGCGCTGGACGATCTGGTCTACCAGTGCCCGTTCGCTCGAGGTCGCCACCGTGGCCGCGAGCTGGGCGTAGTTGATGATCCGGGCCACGATGAGCGCATGGTCGGGCTGGCGCGTGTTCGCGCGAAGCCCCGCCAGGTTCGGCAGGCCGGTCGTGATATTGACCGTTCCGCGCAGGCGGTAGCGTTGCCAGCCGAGCGTTGCGCCGACGCTAAGTATGAGGAACATCGCCGGGGTAACGTCGACGAACCACTGATGCGTTTCGCTAACCAATGGCACGACCAGGGTGAGCGCGAGGGCTCCGGCAATCGTGGCGACCTGGCGTCCAGCCCGTTTCTGGCGCGTCATCCACACGGCGAACGGTGCAATCACAAGCAGCATCGGCAGCCAGCCGAAATCGATGGGGCGACCGCGCTTGAGCGTTTCCGCCGCGATGACATGGACGAACACCCCACCGAAACGCGCGCGCCCAGGAATCAGGTAAAAATCGCCTAGGTTATCCGATGTGGAGCCAACGATGACCGTTTTCCCGTCGAGAAAGCCAGGCGGGGCTTTCCCTGTCATGATATTGCCGGCGCTGATCTGCGGGATGCTGTTCAGGTCGATCCGATAGTTGGACGGAAACATTCTATCCGTGCGGGCATCGACCCCCGCCATGATCGACGCGAAACTTCGATAGTGGTTCGGGCCGTCTGTCATTCCATATGGAATTTTCCAAACGGCATTCTGGTAATTGTACCGAACGCTGATCAAGCCCAGTTCGTTGGCGGCCGCCATTTTCGACAAGGGCCGCTCGCCGTTCCTCGCGCCTTTGCGTTCGCCGACACGCAGGTTGACAGGCAGCACCACCCGACCCGAGCGTTCCAAGGCGGCGGTCAATATTTTGTCGCCTTCGCGCTCTCCCGAATAGCGCGGCGTGAAATCGTACATGATCTGTTTCGCACCCGACGCACTCAATCGGTCGATCAACGCCGCCTGAACCGATCGCGGCCATGGCCATGCGCCAACCTGTCGCTGGCTTTCATCGTCGATCTTAATGACGACGATATCGCCGCTGGCCGCAACCGGTGCCGTGCGATTGCGCGCTATTCGCAGCACGTCTTCTAGCGGCTCGCCCATTCCGACCAGCCCGAACAATAAGGACAGCAGCATCGTCACCGCCAGCATTCGCCACGACCGCGATTCCTTAGTCTTCGGCAGTGAGGGCAGCCACGCGCGCATCGAGCTTCCTTTCGCGCCCTCGCAATGCCCACAAAAAGGTTAGTAAATCGGAAACCGAAACGAATTTAACGGCGCGGCGCGGGTTGCCGCCCTCGACAGGCGGGGCGGCGCTTGCCACAAGTGCGCGGGCACGCCGGATCCAACTGGCGCGGGGAGGGCCATGGACTTCATCTCGATCCTGTCGATCTTCATATTGGCCTGCTTCGTCGGCTATTATGTCGTGTGGTCGGTCACCCCGGCGCTGCACACGCCCTTGATGGCGGTGACCAACGCCATTTCATCGGTGATCATTGTCGGCGCGCTGATCGCGGCGGCGGCCGGGGGCAGCGGAAGCTCGAAATGGCTCGGGCTGGTCGCGGTCGCGCTTGCCAGCGTCAACATTTTCGGCGGCTTCGCGGTCACCGCACGGATGCTGGCGATGTACAAGAAAAAGGAGCGCTAGGTGGAGGCCGCTAACACGCCCGCCTGGGTGCTAATCGCCTATTTGATTTCCGGAATCTGCTTCATCCTCGCGTTGCGAGGCCTGTCGAGCCCGGCGACCAGCCAGCGCGGCAATCGTGCCGGCATGATCGGCATGGCGATTGCCGTGGTCACGACGCTGGTAACCCACCTTCCGTACAAAGATCGCTGCGCCGGCTTCCCAGCCACTACGGACGGCGTGACGTTTAACTTCTGCGACGGTTTGAAGCTTGATCTCGTGGGTATTGGTGAGATCGCCCTAGCGATCGCCATTGGCGCCGTCATCGGTCTGACGACGGCCCGCCGCATCCAGATGACGGCGATGCCGCAGCTTGTCGCTGCCTTTCACAGTCTCGTCGGCTTGGCCGCTGTGCTGGTCGGGGCGGCGGCGTTTCTCAACCCGGCTGCGTTCGGCATTGTCGGCGCCGATGGCGCGATCAATTCGGTCAGCGCGGTGGAGCTTGGGCTCGGCGTCGCGATCGGCGCGATTACCTTCTCGGGCTCGGTCATCGCCTTTCTCAAACTCAACGGCAGCATGTCGGGCGCGCCGATCCTGCTTCCGGGCCGCCATATCCTCAATCTCGGCACGCTAGCCGCGATCATCGGGCTGATCGCTTATTTCACCATCGATCAAAGCCCGTGGGTGTTCTTCACCGCGATGGCGCTCGCGTTCGCGATCGGCTTCCTGCTGATCATCCCGATCGGCGGCGCCGACATGCCGGTGGTGGTGTCGATGCTCAACAGTTACTCGGGCTGGGCGGCAGCGGCGATGGGCTTCACGCTCCACAATAGCGCGATGATCATCACCGGCGCATTGGTCGGCTCGTCGGGCGCGATCCTCAGCTACATCATGTGCAGGGCGATGAACCGCAGCTTCATCTCGGTCATCGCCGGCGGCTTCGGCGCGGTGTCGTCTGGCCCGGCCGGCGAAGTCATCGACCGTCCCTACAAGCGCGGCGCGGCCGAAGATGCCGCCTTTCTGATGAAACAGGCCGACAGCGTGATCATCGTGCCGGGCTACGGCATGGCGGTGGCGCAGGCCCAGCATACGCTGCGCGAGATGGGCGACCTGCTCAAGAAGGAGGGGGTCAAGGTCAAATATGCCATCCACCCCGTCGCGGGGCGAATGCCCGGACACATGAACGTCCTGCTGGCCGAGGCCAACGTCCCCTATGACGAAGTGTTCGAGCTCGAGGACATCAACAGCGACTTCGCCCAGGCCGATGTCGCCTTCGTGATCGGCGCCAACGACGTCACCAACCCCGCCGCCAAGACCGACAAGACATCGCCGATCTATGGCATGCCGGTGCTCGACGTGGAAAAAGCGCGCACCGTCCTGTTTATCAAGCGGTCGATGGGCGGCGCCGGTTACGCCGGCGTCGACAATGAATTATTCTACCGCGACAATACGATGATGCTCCTTTCCGACGCCAAGAAAATGGTCGAGGAAATCGTCAAAGCGCTGGGCTAATCCAGGCGCCATCGTTTCTGGGTTCAAGCCCCAGCCGGAGCCCCCGGCCGGGGTGCGTCTGGGGAGGCAAGAGTGAAGAAACTGGGCATCATCGGCGGCGTCAGCTGGGCTTCGACCGCGCTTTATTACGAACAGATCAACAAAGCGGTGGCGGGTCGGCTCGGCGGGCTGCACAGCGCCTCGCTGCTGATCGAAAGCCTCGACCTCGCGCCGGTGGCGCGGATGCAGCAGGACGGTGATTGGGCGGGGCTCGCAGCGCTCGCCGTCGACACCGCTCGGCGGCTCGAGCGGGCCGGGGCCGACGGCCTGATCATGGCCTCGAACACCATGCACCGAGTCCATGACGAGGTCGCGGCGGCGGTCGGGATCCCGGTGCTGCACATCGCCGACGCCGCGGCCGACCGCATCGCGCGCGACGGAATCAAGCAGGTTGCCTTGCTCGGCACGCGCTTCACCATGACGCAGCCATTCGTCCGTGAGCGGATCGAGCAGCGCGGAATCCAACTCGCCGCGCTCGACGCCGCCTCGATCGAGGAGGTTGACCGGATCATCTACGAGGAACTCGCCGCGGGGCAGGTCGTGCGCAATAGCCAGCGCAAGCTGAAGACGCTGATCACCGAGCTCGGCAAGCGCAAGGTCCAGGCGATCGTGCTCGGCTGCACCGAACTTTGCCTAGCGGTCGATGTCCGCTCCAACGTGCTCCCGGTCTACGACACTACCGCGCTCCACGCCCGCGCTGCGGTCGAATGGATGCTCGCTGAGCGCGAGCAGGAGCGGGCGGCCGCGTAATCTTCGTCGCGGTCAGGGGGCGGGAGCCGCGGGGGCGACGCGTTTGCCGTGCAATTCGCGCGCGCCGCGGTGGACCGTCATGCGGCCGACCGCGCCATTGTCCTTGTGGAAAACGACTCGAAAGCCGCCGCCATCAACTCGAAACTCGGTCTCTGAAACGGGCCGCATCGGCTGCGGCGGCTGGCCGGCTGGGCCGATGGTGAGCTTGCCTGGTCCGGCCATCGATACGGTCAGCGTTACCGTTTCGGTCTTGAAGGTCCCGACATAGGATTGGAGAACGTCCAAGGCAACGGTGAAGGCGGGCGGAACCGGCCCGGTGCGGACCGCGCGCAGCGGCGCGGCCAGTTCCGGTCCGTCCATTTCCATCACATGTTTGCCGTCGGCATTGGGCACGATCCTGAACCAGTCGAGGTCGTCCGCGCCAAAGAAGAAGCGGTCGCCGCCGGCAGGGCGGGCCTCGCGCTCCTCGTCGGCGCGGCCGAGATAAAGCTTGCCGTCGCGGGCGAAGAAGCGGCGCGGGGGCCCTTGATCCGCGTCGTAAGACCCGAACAGGGGCTCGATCGCGGCCATGTCCAAGGCGGCCTGCCGAAATGTCGGGATCGGTTGGCCGAGGGCCAGCGCTGCGAGGCGGCGGACCAGCGCGCTGGGATCGCTGGCCGGATCGCTGCTATTGGCGAAGACCGCGACGAACAGGTCACCGGACGGGATGTAAGCGCTGTCGGTATCGAGCCCGCTACCGGACCCGCCATGCACCAGCGCCGGGCGCCCGCGAATCTCGCGCAGGCGAAGGCCGAAACCGTAGGGCTCGGTCGATCCATCCGCGAGCCGGGCGGGCTTGATCATCTCCTGATACAGAGCGGGCGTGACGACCTTGCCGTGGTGGAGCGCCTGAGCCCATCGCGCCATATCGGCGACGCTTGCGTTCAAGCCGCCGGCCGCGTGGGCGAGGCTCATATGGGAGAGCTGGACCGCTTGCTGCCGCCCGTCCTCCCGGGCATAGCCCCTGGCGCTCGTCGCCGGGAGCTCGCTCGGAATCGCATAATCGAGCGACTTGAGGCCAAGCGGCCGCGCGATCCGATCGGCGATCTGCTCGTGCCAGGCCTTGCCCGTCGCCTTCTCGATGATCGCGCCGAGCAGCACATAGCCACCATTATTATATTCCCACGCATGTCCCGGCTTTGCCTTTGGCGGGAGGTCACGGAACGTGGCGAGCAGCTCCGCGGTGGTCCACGGCCGGTGGCGGTTCTGCGCGATCCAGCCCGGTATCTTGGAAAAATCCTGGATCCCCGAACTATGATTGAGCAATTGGCGGACCGTCGCCCCGGCGCCGGGCTGAGGATAATCGGGGAAGAAACGTGAGACCGGATCGTCGAGCGACATTTTCCCTTCGGCGACCAACTGCAGGACGACCCCCGCAGTAAACTGCTTGACGATCGAGCCAAGCCGGAACGGCGTGTCGGGAGTGATCGACCGGTTCCCTTCGACATCGGCAAGCCCGCGCCCGGCGGAATAGATCACTTTCCCCCCGCGCGTGACGATCGCCGCCCCCCCGGGTCCGTCGGCCGGAAAAGCGGAGATGAGCATCGCGTCGGCGGCCGACTTGAAATCGTTCGCCCGCGCCTCGGATGGCTGGACGAGCGCCGCCTCGGACGCAGTTGCTGGAACGAGGGGCGACACGGCCGCCACTGCAACGATTGCAAGATATTTTGTAAAGCTCATTCGAGATGCCCCTGAGACGAGTGAGGCTTCAACTGGCCTGCATCGCCGGTGAGCGGCATGAGCAACTTGTGAGGTTTTGCTGAAAAGCGGCCCTCGCGCTCGCTGCGGCCCACAAGGGCAACCAATAGCGCATCGGCGCGGCTTGCATGTTGCCGCGCATCTAGTAGTGCGCGGTCGAACCATGGCCGATCTGCACCCCATCATCGAAACGATGGAACGCCGCTGGATGCGGGCGTGGGTCGGGGGCGACGCCCGTGAGCTCAAGGCGCTGACCGCGCGCAATTTCCGAATGGTGATCGGGTCGAAGCCGAGCGTCATCCTTGACTCGAAGAGCTGGGTCGAAGCGGCCACTACGCGCTACCTTTGCACCGCCTATCGCTTCGGCGACATCTACGTACGCGACGTCGGTCCGATGGCCGTGTTCGCGACCCGGCTTACGCTGGAGGCCACGATGGACGGTCATGACTGGTCCGGCGAATATTGGGTCACCGACCTGTGGCGCAAAACGCGGATGCGGCGCAATTGGCGGATGGTCGAGCGCGTCCTCTCCCGGCCCGAGGAGCGGCCCGACGTCGCCACGGCGATCCAGTCGCTCCAGCTGTGGCGTTAGGGTTGGGCAAGCGATAATTGGTCCGCTCGCAATGGTGCGCGATTGCCTCTAAATCGCGTTCGTGACCGACCCTACTTCCAGCGACCGCTTCAACGAGGACAAAGCGACCTATACGGTGCGCGGCAGCGATGCGCCCGACCTCGAGGCGGGGATCGCGGCGATCCGCAACGTGCTCAAGACGCTTCCGGCGCGGCCGGGCGTCTACCGGATGCAGGATGCCAAGGGCGACGTGCTCTATGTCGGCAAGGCGCGGGCGCTCAAGCAGCGGGTGACCAATTACACCCAAGTCGCACGGTTGACCAAGCGGCTGCAGCGGATGATCGCTCAGACCCGGTCAATGACTATCGTCACGACCCGCACCGAGGCCGAGGCGCTGCTGCTCGAGGCGCAACTGATCAAGCGCTTTCGCCCGCCGTACAATGTCCTGCTGCGCGACGACAAAAGTTTCCCGTTCATCCTGCTGCGCGAGGATCACGCTTTCCCGCGAGTCCAGAAGCATCGCGGGGCGCGGCGGGCGCGGGGGCAATATTATGGCCCGTTCGCAAGCGCCGGATCGGTCACGCGGACGCTCAACGCGCTTCAGAAACTGTTCCTGCTGAGAAGCTGTTCGGACAGCTTTTTCGCAAACCGGTCGCGGCCCTGCCTGCTTTACCAGATCCGCCGCTGCTCGGCGCCGTGTGTCGGGCGGATCGAGGAGGCTCCCTATGCCGAGCTGGTCGCGGACGCCAAGAATTTCCTGACCGGCAAGTCGACCGGGGTCCAGGCGCGGCTCGGCAAGTCGATGGCGGAAGCCGCCGAGAAGCAGGACTATGAACTGGCGGCGGTCTATCGCGACCGACTGCGCGCGCTCACCTATATCCAGGGCAGCCAGACGGTCCATGCCGAGGGGCTGGGCGACGGCGACATTTTCGCGCTCGCGTGCAGCGCCGGGCAGATGTGCATCCAGGCCTTTTTCATCCGTGGCGGACAGAATTGGGGGCATCGCAGCTTCTTCCCGGCGCACACCAACGACGTGCCGGAAGATGAGGTGCTGGCAAGCTTTCTCGTTCAATTCTATGAGGACGTGCCACCACCGCGCCGGATCCTGCTCGACCGTGACCTCACCGAAGCCGGGCTCATCGCCGAGGCGCTGAGCGAGCGAGCCGAACGCAAGGTCGAGCTTGAGAAACCCCAGCGCGGGGCACGCAAGAAATTGATCGACCAAGCCAAGCGCAACGCCGAGGAAGCGCTCGAGCGGCGGCTGGCCGAGGCGACCACGCAAGGCAAATTGCTTCGCGAGCTGGCCGACACGTTCGAACTCGCCGACGTTCCCAAGCGGATCGAGGTCTATGACAACAGCCACATCATGGGGACCAACGCCACCGGCGCGATGATCGTCGCCGGGCCCGAGGGGTTCCGGACCAACCAATATCGCAAGTTCAACATCAAGTCGGGGGTCACGCCGGGTGACGATTTCGGGATGATGCGCGAAGTGCTCGAACGGCGCTTTGCCAGGCTCGAGAAGGACGATCCCGACCGCGCCTCGGGCGAGTGGCCCGATCTGCTGCTGATCGACGGCGGCAAGGGTCAATTGTCGAGCGTGTGCGAGATTCTGGAAAACGCCGGGGTCCATGACATTCCGGTGATCGGTGTCGCCAAGGGCCCAGACCGCAACGCCGGACGCGAGACGTTCCACCTGCCTGGCGGCCGCGAAGTGACCTTCCCGCCCAACGCGCCGTTGCTATTCTATCTGCAGCGGCTGCGCGACGAGGCGCATCGCTTCGCCATCGGCACGCATCGGGCGAAACGCGCCAAGAGCCTGACGACGAGCACGCTCGACGAAGTTCCCGGCATCGGACCCAACCGCAAGCGCGCGCTGCTGATGCACTTCGGCACGGCGCGCGCGGTGAAAGGGGCGGCGCTGGAGGATCTGGAGCGGGCGCCGGGCATCTCCAAGGCCATGGCCCGCCACCTCCACGATTATTTCCATCCGCGCGGCTGATGCGTTTCACCAGTCCCGCGATCGTCGTCGCGCTGCGTCCGCACGGCGAGCATGGCGCGGTGGTTCGGTTGATGACGCCCGATCACGGGCTTCAGGCGGCTTATGTCCGCGGCGCGCGGGGGCGGCGGATGCGGCCGGTGCTCCTTGCCGGAAATCTGGTCGAGGCGAGCCTGGCCGCGCGCACCGACAATCAATTGGCGCAGGCAACCGTCGAGTTGCTGCACAGCCGCGCGCCGCTGCTTGCCGAGCCGCTTCAGGCCGCGGCGATCGACTGGTCGACGGCCTTGACCGCCACCGTCTTGCCCGAAGCCCAGGCCTATCCGCGCATATATCTCGCGCTCGACGGGCTGCTCGCCGCGATCGAGGCGGCGCCGGCGGCAAGCGGATGGGGCGCGGCGCTGGTCCGCTTCGAACTGCTGCTGCTCGCCGAACTCGGCTTCGGGCTCGACCTCGAGCGGTGCGCCGTGTCGGGGAGCAAAGACGACCTTGTCGCGGTTAGCCCGAATAGCGGACGCGCGGTGAGCCGCGCCGAAGCCGAGCCCTACCAGGGGAAATTGCTGCCGCTGCCGCGCTTCGTGCTTGAAGGCGGCGTCGGCGACTGGCCCGACATCATCGACGGGCTCGCGGTGAGCGGTCATTTCCTGCTTCGCGACCTAATCAGTGACCGGGCGGCACCAGTCTCCGCGGCGCGCGGCCGGCTGATCGAGCGCTTGCGCCGAGCGGCCGAGGTGGCCTAGCTGCGCCCATGGTCGACACGCTCGCTTCTTTATTCCCGCACGTCGCCGAGACCGCGGGCATTACCGTCCGCGTCGCCGTGTCCTACCTTGCCGACCAGTCGTCGCCGGCCGCCGGTCGCTGGTTCTGGTCCTACCATATCCGCCTGGAAAACGGCCGCGACGAAGCGGTCCAACTGCTCGGTCGATATTGGATGATCCACGACGCTCGCGGCCATGTTCATGAAGTGCGCGGGGCGGGCGTGCTCGGCGACACGCCGCGGATCGCCCCCGGCGAAAGCTATGACTATGTGTCGGGCTGCCCGCTCGACACGCCGACCGGGTCGATGGCGGGGCAATATCATATGGTCGGCGATTCGGGAGCGACATTCGACGTGGCCATCCCGCGCTTCGCGCTGCTGGGTCCGGCCGACTGAGCCACCGCGCGGCGAAACGTTCTGCCGCCGCGAAACAATTATGCATCGATATCCGTTATGCCTACCATTAAGTACATAATGGATGTAAGCATGTTTGCCCTATCGGTGGCGTCAACAATGGAGCAGTCGCGATGAAATATGGTTCACTGGCCGCAATAGCTGGAAGCTTGGGCTTCCTCATCGCTCCGACTGCCGCCTCGGCGCAGTGGATGCCGGGTTCGGAGATCGTAGGCCAATCGGCCCAGGTCCAGACCAATGGCGTCGTCAACACCGTCTATTTCGACCAGGGCGGCGTGGCGCGCATCGCAACGCCCTCGGGCGCGGAAGTGCAGGGCCGCTGGACGGCGGCCAACCAGCAATTGTGCCTGCAATTCGGTTCGACCACGCCTGAGTGCTGGCCGTATCGCGCGGCGTTCCAGCCCGGGCAGATGGTCACTTTGACCAGCACCTGCAACGCGACCTCGCAGTGGGTCGCCAACAGCACCAACCAGCCGATTCAGCAAAACGCCGGCGAGCGAGGCTAAGCTCTCCGCGACAAGATTCGAACAAGCGGCCCGATCGAAAGATCGGGCCGCTTTTTTTAAGTCCGGTTCGCTGCAGCCAAACGAAAAGCGGGATCCAACCATCGTTGGATCCCGCTTTTCATTCGAATCGGGTCGGCAAGACCCAAGCGCCAAACGATCCCGCGCTCACTAGGGGCTGACGGGACCGATAACGAGTCCGTCATCATCATCGTCGTTGCTGAGCAGCAAGGCGGCAAGGCCCGCGACCAGCGCAAGCCCGGCGATCAGGGGGAGAAAGCCCAAGCCCTGCGATGCGACCACCGCGGGCGGAACATACACAGGCGGGGGGACATTTTGCACGACTGGAACGACCGGTTGATCGATCATCGGCAGGACGCAGCCCTGCGTTGCAGGAACGACCAGGGCTTGACCGGCGGCGGCGACGGCGCCCGCAGAACCGACACCCGCGGCGCAAACCGCGCTGCTCGAGCTTTGGGTACCGAAAGCGCTGAGCGCAACGAGCGGGCTGATCGACGACTGCGGCAAAGCGGCGGCCGATGCGGCGGTTGAGCTGACACAGAGCGCAACGCCCAAAGCAGCGCCCGTTAGCGACTTGATTACATTATTGACCACGATCAACGCCTCTCTGCACAATCCCCGAAAACGTCTTAGAGCATCACCCTAAACAAATCCACCCCCCGTCAACGCGGTTTTGCCCCCGAGGTTCAAAAAGATTTTGCCCAGTTGCCAAAGAGATGCAAAG
>JALYQH010000314.1 GCA_030855945.1 Pseudomonadota bacterium
GAACAGCGCCGACGGGCTAAAGCTCCATTACCGCGATTATGCCGGCCCGCACGAACGACCGCCGATCCTGTGCATCCCCGGCTTGACCCGCAACGCGCGCGATTTCGAGCCGGTCGCCGATCGCTTCGCGGGCGAGTGGCGGGCGATCGCGGTCGACCTTCGCGGGCGCGGCGGCAGCGGCTACGATCCCGACCCCGCCAACTATGCCCCGCCGGTCTATGCCGCCGATCTGATGAAGATGCTCGACCAGCTCGGGATTGCCGACGCGGTATTCGTCGGCACGTCGCTCGGCGGGCTCGTCACCATGCTGATCGCCGGGACCGACAATGAGCGGATCGCGGGGGCGCTACTCAACGACATCGGGCCAAAGATCGATCAGGCCGGTATCGACCGCATCGGCGGCTATGTCGGCCAGAACACACGCTACGCGTCGTGGGCCGAGGCCGCCGATGCGCTCGCCGAGCGCAACCAGCCGATGTTCCCGCATTGGGGAGCGGGCGAGTGGGACCGTTTCGTCCGCCGCGTCTGCCGCGAGGCCGGCGGTGAGATTCGCTACGATTATGACATGGCGATCGCCCAGAATTTCCGCCGCGCCGCGGACAAGCCGCAAGCCGACGCCTGGCCGCTATACCGCGCGCTCGACGGCCGGCCGGTGACGATCCTGCGCGGCGAGCTCAGCGATTTGCTCAGCGCCGCCACAGCCGAGCGAATGGCGAGCGAGATCGGCGACGCCGAACTCGTCACGGTACCTGACGTTGGCCACACGCCGAATCTCGAGGAGCCGGAAAGCCTCGCGGCGCTCGATCGGCTGCTCGAGCGCGTGCTCGCCCGCTAGCCCGTCACCCGGCGGAGCTTGTCGAGCGCGACCGAGACGCCTTCTTCGGGCGCGAGCGTGGCGACGAATTTGCCCGCCTTGTCCATCAGGAACACGGTCGCGGTATGGTCTACGCTATAGCCGCCGCCTTCCTGCGGTGCCGTGGCCGAATAGACTCCAAACTCTTTCTTGACCTGCTCGATCTGCGCCGGGCTTCCGGTCAGGCCGACCACCGGCGTGTCGAACAGCCCCTCATAGGCGCCCACTTCCTGCGGCCCGTCGCGTTCGGGGTCGACGCTGACGAACACGATGGCAAAGGCGTCGTCGCCTTGTCCGAGCTGGTGACGCAATTTGGCGAGCCGCGCCAGCGTCGTCGGGCAGACGTCGGGACAATGGGTGAAGCCGAAGAAGATCGCATAGGGCTTTCCCGCCAGCTTGGGGCTCGAAAACGGCTGCCCGTCGCTGGCCACCAGTGCGAACGGGCCGCCGATCGTCGCCAGCGGCATTTCGGCCGAGGTTTGGCCGGGGGTCGGGAGCGGACGCGACGCAAGCCACACGATTCCGACCAGGGCGATGGCGACCAGCACCCACAGCAACAGGCGAAGGCGAGCCAGCGTCATCTCGACCCGGGCGCGACGACCGTCGCGGTGACGGCCTTCGTCCCCGCTTTCGCGAAGCGCAGCGTCAGCGCGACCCGCTCTCCGGCGACGAGCGGCGCGCGCAGGCCTTGGAGCATCATGTGCGTACTGCCGGGTTCGAGCTTGACCGTGCCTTCAGCGGGAACTGGCAACGCCGGCAGCATCCGCATTCGCGCGACTCCGTTGACCGTCTCATTCGAGTGAAGCATCGCCATGGCCGCCACTGGCGCCGCCGCGCCGATCAACTGGTCATCGTCCCCTCCGGCATTGACCAAGGTTGCATAGATCGCCCCGCTCGATTGGCCGGGCGCGGTCGCGCGCGCCCAAGCGTCGCGAACCTCGATCGACGGCACCGCCGGGGGCGAGCAAGCGGCGCCGAGAAGCAGAGGAATGGTCGCAAGAAGCAATCGCGTCATCGCGCGGCCCCTACCGGTCACCGCGCCGTCAGGCAATGCCAGGCTAACGCGGCATCCACCCCGCTCCAACGAGCTATGTTGAGCTCGGGACGAAACCTGCCATTGCGCTGCGCCAGCGAGGCAAGCTAGCAGTCGGAACCGACCTCGGCCGTGAGGGTTGCGAGGGGGAAGGGGTGACCGTGCAGCCAGCCTGGATTCCTTATTGCGGCATGGCGCCGGGGCCGGGCGAGTGGCTATCGCGGTGGAATTTCGATCCCCTGCTGCTTGCCGCGCTGGTGGCCGTCGCTTTGACCTACCGCCTCCGCTTTTCGGGGGTTGAGGCGCCCCGGAAGCGAGCCTTCGCGGCGTTCATGCTGCTGGCAGTGCTGCTGTTCGTATCGCCATTTTGCGCGCTGACCTCGGCGCTCTTTTCGGCACGGGTCGCCCATCATGTTGCGCTAGCCGTGATCGCCGCGCCCCTGTTAGTCATGTCGCTCCCCCGCGAGGCGAAGCGGCTGCCGGGCTCGCTCGTAGCGTGGACCGCGTTCCAGGCGCTGATATTCTGGGCATGGCACAGTCCTCCCCTCTATGCCGAGGCGCTGTCCAATGACGCCGTCTACTGGACGATGCAGTTCAGCCTGCTCGCCAGCGCGGTCGGCTTCTGGCTCGCGGTCCGCCGTGCCTCGCCAACTTCGGCGGTTGCGGCGTTGCTTGCGACGATGGTCCAGATGGGGCTGCTCGGCGCGTTGATTACGTTCGCCGCTGCTCCGCTGTACGCCCCGCATTTCTCGACCACGCTTCCGTGGGGGCTAGCGCCGCTCGACGACCAGCAGCTCGCCGGGCTGATCATGTGGGCCCCGGCCGCCGCCTTCTATCTGGCGGCCGCACTGCTAATCCTCGGCCGCTGGCTGCGCGAGCAAGCGCGCCCCGCGACCGCCGCATGATCGAACGGCTGCGCGCCTGGGCCGAGCGTCACAGCGACGAGGGCCGCTACACGCCGGTCGGCATCGCCTTTCACTGGATCATGGCGGCGCTGGTGCTGTTCCAACTCGGCTGGGGCTTCTATACCTCGAGTTTTGTCGCGCCGGGGGGCGACAAATTGTTCGCCTACCAGGTGCATAGCGCGGTCGGACTGCCGATCCTGTTCCTCGCCATCGGACGGCTGGCGTGGCGGACGATCATCCCGGGGCCGATCAACGACGCGGACAATCTCGGCTGGCAGACGACCATCGCCCACATCACTCACATATTGTTTTACATCTGCTTTTTCGGGCTTCCGCTGAGCGGCTGGGTCATGTGGTCGTCGGTTGCCGCGCCGGGGCCGCTCCACCTTGCGGGGATCGTGCCTTGGCCGGTAGTTCCGCTGGAGCGAGTAGACCTGACGCTGCGCTGGGCAATCATGGATGTCGCCGAGGACGTCCATATCGGCCTCGTATTGCTGCTCGCCTTGCTTGTCCCGGCCCATGTCGGGGCTGCGCTGAAGCATCATTTCTGGAACCGGCACGACGTGCTCAGCGGGATGCTGCCCGAGATTCCCGATCATGAGGACGCCCGGGAAGCGCCGCTGCATAAGCCGACAGCGCCGTCACTTCCGCAGGAGTCAGGCGCTGGCTGATGTCGAGCATGATATTGCCCGGATCGCTGCGCCGCTTGGAATCGCGCCACGCGTGGAGCTGGGCGGCGAGGTAGGGCGCAGGCTGCCCGGCCAGCGGCGGATTGCCCAGACCTACGCCTTCGCCCTGAAGCCCGTGGCACGAAGCGCAGGACGGCACCCCACGCGCCGGATCCCCGGCGACGTAGAGCGCAAGGGCGGGCGCCGCCTCGCTCGCCTGCGCCGATTCGTAAGGCAAAGCGGCGTAGTAACGCGACACCTCGACCCGATCGCGCTCACTCAATTGCGACGAAATCCATTCCATTTGTGCATGATAGCGCCGGCCGTCGGCATAAGCGCGAAGCTGCGCGTCAAGATAGCCGGCATCGAGCGCTGCGAGCCGAGGCACTCCGGCGCCGTCACCGAGCCCGTCGATCCCGTGGCAGGTGAAGCAGGCGTTGGCCGCGCCGGCATCGGCTCCCGACAAGGCGATCAACTCGCCCGACGCGCTGAAACGCTCGGCCGACCCGCGCTCGGGTACGCTGCACGACGCGACGCCAAGCAGCAGCGAGCCGGCGATGATCGAGAGCGACTTCATGTCCCACGGAACCTCCGCTTGCGCGCATCGGTTCCGGTAGCGATGCTTGACATCGCCGCGAACGCAGGGGGCAAGTTGGCGAACAAAAGCGCATTGCTGCCGCTGCTGCTTCTCGCCGCGGCTTGCAAGCCCGCGCCCGACGAGCGTCATTTCACGCCCGGCGCCGATGCCGAGCGCGGGCGCGCGGCGATCGAGCGGGTCGGGTGTGCCGCTTGTCATGCCATTCCCGGGATCGATTGGCCGAACGGCGCGGTCGGGCCGTCGCTCGACGGTTTCGCACGGCAGACGCTGATCGCCGGGCGCGTGCCCAATCGCCCGGAAATGCTCGCCGCCTTCGTCCGCAACGCTCCGCAAGTCAGCCCGGGGTCGGCGATGCCGGCAATGCCCTTGTCGAAGCAGGAATCGCGCGATGTCGCGGCCTATCTATTGGCGCTTGGCGATGACTGAGGCGCTCGCCGGCTGGCCGCCACCGGTGCTCGACCCGGCCGGCCCTTTTGCCTGGTCGATCAGCCTGCTCGCGTGGGGGCTGATGATCATGGCCGGCGTGGTCCTGCTGGTCGTCCTCGCCGCTTTGTGGGCGGCGCTGTTCGGTGGGCCCGCGCTCAAGGCGAAGCTTGGCGGCAACAAGCTTGTGTGGATCGGCGGAATTGCCTTTCCGGTCGTCGTGCTGACCGTCCTGCTTGTGATCGGCCTGTCGATGATGCGCAGCCTGACCCCGCCAATCCGCGGCGACGAGATGCGGGTTCGAATAACCGGCGAAATGTGGTGGTGGCGGGTCGCCTATCTCGACGGCGCCGGGCGGACCATTTCGCTCGACGCCAACGAACTCCACATTCCTGCCGGGCGGCAAGTCCTGCTCGAACTCGAATCCTCCGATGTCATCCATAGTTTCTGGGTGCCGCGGCTGTCGGGCAAGGTCGACATGATTCCGGGCCGCCGCAACCTCATGCGGATCCAGGGCGACGCGCCGGGAATCTATGGCGGGCAGTGCGCCGAATATTGCGGCGGCCCCCACGCGCTGATGGGGTTCGTGGTGGTGGCGCACGCGCCGGAAGAGTTTGAGCGGCTGATGGCTGCGCGTCGAACA
>JALYQH010000341.1 GCA_030855945.1 Pseudomonadota bacterium
GTCCCGACCTGACCCATGTCGGATCGCGGCGGATGCTTGGGGCGGGCATCCTGCCCAATAATCGCGGGACGATGATGGGGTGGATCGGCGATTCCCAGGCGATCAAGCCGGGCAACCGCATGCCGCCCTACCGCGTGCTCGATGCCGGCGAACTGACCGCGCTCGCCGTCTATCTCGAGGCGCAGAAGTGACGTCCGAAACCGGGTTCGACCCCGAGCTGTACAAGCGCTTCCCGACCAAGGCGCCGCGGCCGGAGGGCGAGTTCGAGGAGCTCAAGCGCGTGTGGCGAGCGCCGACCGGTTGGGCGCGGCTGACGGTCGTCAACAATAATTTCATCGGCGTCTGGTACGTCGGCGCCGCCTTTTTATTTTTCCTCCTGGCCGGCCTGCTCGCGCTGGTAATGCGCGCCCAGCTCGCGCTCCCGCTTCAGGGCATCCTGCCGCAGGAAACCTACAACCAATTCTTCACCATGCACGGCACGGTGATGATGTTCCTGTTCGCCGTGCCCGCGGTCGAGGCGATGGGCGTCCTGCTCCTTCCGCAGATGCTCGCCGCGCGCGACCTGCCATTCCCGCGGCTGTCGGCTTATGCCTTCTGGGCCTATCTCGTCGGCGGCCTGTGCTTCTTCGCCTCGATCTTCGTCGGGCTTGCCCCCAACGGCGGCTGGTTCATGTATCCGCCGCTGACCAGCATGGCCTATTCGCCGGGGATCAACGCCGATTTCTGGCTGCTCGGGATCGGCTTCATCGAGATTAGCGCCATCGCGGGCGCGATTGAGATCATTGTCGGGGTGATGCGCACCCGCGCCCCCGGAATGAGCCTCGACAAGATGCCGATCTTCGCCTGGGCGCTGCTCGTGTTCGCGGTGATGATCGTCATCGCCTTCCCGGCGGTGATCCTCGCGACGCTCTCGCTCGAGCTCGAGCGGGCGCTGGGCTGGCCGTTCTTCGATCCGACCCGGGGCGGCGATCCCTTGCTTTGGCAGCATCTGTTCTGGTTCTTCGGCCATCCCGAAGTCTACATCATCTTCCTCCCCGCCGCGGGGCTGGTGTCGGTGATGGTCGCCGGCCTCTCGAAAAAGCCGTTGGTCGGCTACACGCTCATCGTCCTCGCCTTGCTCGCGACCGGCTTCATCAGCTTCGGCGTGTGGGCGCACCACATGTTCACGACCGGCATGCCGCTCTTGTCGACCGCTTTCTTCGCCGCCGCTAGCATGTCGGTCAGCGTCCCCGCCGGCATCCAGGTCTTCTCGTGGATCGCAACGCTGGCGAGCGGCCGCCCGACCTTCAACACTCCGACCCTGTTCGTGATCGGCGGGCTGGTGACGTTCGTTATTGGCGGACTGACCGGGGTGATGGTGGCGATGGTGCCGTTCGACTGGCAGGCGCACGACACCCACTTCATCGTAGCTCACCTCCATTATGTCCTCATCGGCGGGATGGTATTCCCGCTGTTCGCGGCATTCTATTATTGGACGCCGATGAGCAGCAGCCGCGCCTTGTCCGAGGCATGGGGCAAATGGGTGTTCTGGCTGATGTTCGGCGGCATGCAGATCACCTTTCTGCCGATGCACCTGACCGGCCTGATGGGCATGCCGCGCCGGGTCTACACCTATCTGCCCGGGCGCGACTGGGAGATTACCAACATGATCTCCACCGTCGGCGCGTTCACACTCGCCGCCGGCGTGCTGCTGTTCGTCATCGATCTTATCCGCAACTTCCGGTTCGCCGTCGATGACGATGCCGGCAACGTCTATGGCGGCGGGACGCTCGAATGGCTTCCGACCGGCCTCTATTCGGTGCGCAGCATCCCGGTGGTGCACAGCCGAGAGCCGTTGTGGGACGATCCGAACCTCGCCGACGACGTCGAGCACGGGCGTTATTTCCTGCCCAATTCAGCCACCGGCCACCGCGAAAGCCTCATCACCAGCCCGCTCCGCGCCGAGCCGCAATATTTGCAGATCATGCCCGGCCCGTCGGTATGGCCGTTCGCGGCCGCGATCTTCACCGCCGCTTTCTTCCTGCTGCTGACCGTCCAGGCTTACGGCGTGAGCATGTTCAGCGGCGTGACCGCGGTGCTGTGCATGCTGCGCTGGCTGTGGGAGACCGACCGCCCGGTCGCCGACGAGAGTGCCGATATCGGCGCCGGCATCCGCGTGCCGACCTACGTCACCGGCCCTTCGAGCCACGGCTGGTGGGCGATGGTCATCCTGCTGGTCGTGATCGGGATGATCTTCTTGATGGCGGTGTTCGGCTATCTCTATCTGTACGGAATCCATCCGCGCTTCTGGGTATCGCCGCCCGCCCTCGTCTGGCTGCTCCCGGTGCTGATTGGCTATGCGGGCGGCGCGGTCCTTGCGTTGCTCGCGCGCCGACTGCT
>JALYQH010000011.1 GCA_030855945.1 Pseudomonadota bacterium
GATTCGGATCGAGGGCCGCGTGACGGCCGCGACCGAGGCGGAGTCGGACGCTTATTTCGCGACGCGCGGCCGCCAATCGCAGCTTTCGGCATGGGCCTCGCGCCAATCGCAGCCGCTCGGTTCGCGCCAGGAACTGGAGGACCGCCAGACGGCGATGGAAGATCGCTATGCCGAGGGGGATGTTCCGCGCCCGCCCTATTGGCATGGCTACCGGGTCGAGCCGCGCAGGATCGAATTCTGGTCCGACGGCGCGCACCGCCTCCACCATCGCCGCCTCTTCACGCGGACCGAGGGCGGATGGAGCGAGCAGCTGCTCTACCCATGAGCGGCGCCCACCATCATCAACGGCACGACCACGCTCATCACCATGCTCGCGCCACGCTGACCAACCGAGCCGCGTTGGCGAGCGTGGCGCTGGCCTTGTTCCTGGTCAGCCTGAAGAGCTGGGCGGCGTGGGAAACCGGGTCGGTGGCGATGCTCGGCAGCCTTGCCGATACCGCGCTCGATTTGCTCGCGAGCCTCATCGTATTGTTCGGCGTGCGGCTCGCCGCGATCCCCGCCGACGAGGATCATCGCTTCGGCCACGGCAAGGCGGAGTCCCTCGCCGCGCTAGCCCAGGTGATCCTGATTTCGGTGTCGGCATTCGGAATTGGCCTGCGCGCGCTCGAGCGACTGCGGGAGAATGAACCGACCCAGGGGCTCGAGCTCGGCATCGGCGTGTCGCTGGTGGCGATTGCCGCGACCCTTGGCCTGCTCGCCTATCAGCGCTTCGTCATCCGCCGCACCGGATCGGTGGCGATCGTCGCCGACCATGTCCATTATCAGTCCGACCTGCTCCTCAACCTGTCGGTGATCGCCGCGCTCGTGCTCGACCAGTTGCTCGGCTTCCACCTTGCCGACCCGTTGTTCGGATTCGCCATCGCCGCATGGCTGCTGTGGGGGGCGTGGCGCGCGGCGAGCCATGCCGTCGACCAGTTGATGGACAAGGAATGGCCCGAGTCGAAGCGCCGCCGCTTCCTCGCCGCCGCTGCCGAACATCCCGAACTCGTTGGCCTCCATGACTTCCGCACGCGGACCAGCGGCGCGCATGATTTCGTCCAGTTCCACGTGTGGGTGCCGGCCCAGTGGACGGTGGCCGAGGCGCACGACCGGTTGGACCGGGCCGAGGAAGCGCTCCAGGCGCGCTTCCCGGGCACCGAAATCTTCATTCACCTCGACCCCGAAGGCCACACCGACCGCGAGACGATGCTGCCGTCGAAAATCACCGAGGGCCGCACATGAAGATCATTCCCTTTTTCCAGGTCGATGCCTTCGCCTCGCGCCCGTTCGAGGGCAATCCGGCGGCCGTGATGCCGCTCGACCATTGGCTAAGCGACGCCACGATGCAGGCCATCGCCGCCGAGAATAATCTGGCCGAAACCGCCTTCACCGTGCCGAGCGAGAGCGGCGAGGCCGATTATGACCTGCGCTGGTTCACGCCGACGGTCGAGGTCGATCTGTGCGGTCACGCCACGCTCGCGAGCGCGCATATTCTGATGAAAGGCGACAGCATCAGCTTCTCGACCCGTTCGGGCGTGCTCGGCGTGACGCGCTCGAACGGGATGCTGTCGCTCGACCTTCCGGCCTATCAGGTCGAGGAAGGCGAGGAGCCGGGGCTGCGCGAAGCGCTCGGGGTCGGAGGCGAGCCCTGCTTCCTCAGCCGCGGCGGCAACGGCTCGGCGATCGTCCTGCTGCGCGACGAAGCATCGGTGCGGGCGGTGTCGCCGGACTTCGCCGCGCTGCGCGCCATCGACCGGCTGGTGATCGTCACCGCGCCGGGCGACGAAACCGCCGTCGCCAGCCGCGTCTTCGCCGCTTTTCACGGCATCGACGAGGATCCGGTCACCGGCTCCGCCCACGCCGCGCTGGTGCCGTTCTGGGCGGCGCGCCTGGGTCGCGACCGCTTCAGCGCCGTCCAGGCGAGCACGCGCAGCGGCCGCATCGAGTGCGAGCTACACGGTGACCGGGTGCGGCTGGGCGGGCAAGCGGTGACCGTGATCGAGGGTCACTTCCAGCTTTAGAGCGGCTTGGCGCAGCCGGTTCGCGTCTCGCCCCGAACGCGCAGCGTGACCGACTGGGGATAGCGATTGTCCGACATGCCGTCGCTGCAGCCGGGCGGCGGGGCAGGGCGCGTGCGAAGTTCGAACTGGCGGCCGCCCAGCGCGCCCGACCAGATGCCGCCGTCGGGACCCGGGTTGAATTTGGTCCAGATGCGCGTTCCGGCCTGATCCTCGGGGGTCGAATAGATCACGCAGCGTCCCTCGATCCGCGCGCCCCAGAAGGGCTCGGTCCCAATCGCGCGGAGCGGGGTCATGGTCAGCCGTTCGCCGTCCTGCATGTAGCAAGCACCGCTCGACGCGGTTGGTTTCGGGGGAACCGGCGTCGAAGCTTTCTTCGCGCAGGCGGACAGTAAGGCTGTGCGATCTGCCTCGCTGGGAGCGGGAAGCGGGCCGACGGTCTGCGCGCCGTAGCTCGCTGAAATCGGGCCCGACAGGATGGCGCCCAACTCCTCCGGAACCGGCCCTTCGCCGGTCACCCCGCCACGAAGCGCGTCGCCGCCGCTATCGGCGACCAGCGCGATCGCCGTCCCGTCGCTTCCGAGGGACAGCCGCTCCTCGCTGACGATCGGTTTGAAGCCAGCGACGTTGACCGCCAACCGTCCCGATCGCGACGGGCAGAACAGGTGGACCGCGCTAGCGCCCTCGCGAACCAGCCTAAGCGCGGTCCCTTCGCCGCTCGACAGCAATTCCCAACCTTGGCGGCCCTTAGCCGGCGCATCGGGAGCCGGCGCATCGGGAGCCGGCGCCTCGGGCTCGACCACCGCCATGTTCGAAGGGATGCTCGCCTCGCGCTCGCCGCACGCTGCGAGCAAAGCTGCGCCAATGGCGACCGCGACGCTGGAGTTCCGGCGCGTGCTCAAGCCGCCACCGCTTCGGTCATTGCCGCCTCGGTCGCGACGATCGTGCCGCCGCCGAGCAATCGCTCGCCGTCGTAGAACACCGCCGACTGGCCGGGGGCGACGCCATATTCGGGACTGGCGAACTCAAGCCGCTCGCCGTCCCACCGCGCCGCCACCGGCCGGGCAAGGCTGCGGACCTTGGCTTCGACACTGGTCTGGCGTTCGGCGAGCCAGTTGATTCCATCGACCCGCGCCGCGCCGATCGCCAGCGCGCGGCGCGGTCCGACGATCAGGCGCTGCGTTTCGGGTTCGATCCGCACCACGTAGAGCGGCTCGGGCTGGCCGCCGACGTCGATCCCTCGGCGTTGGCCGATGGTGAAATGGACCACGCCTCCGTGGCGTCCGAGGACGCTGCCGCCGAGATCGACGATTTCGCCCGGCGCGGCGGTTTCCGGGCGCAGCTTCTTGATCAGGCTGGCGTAGTCGCCGTCGGGCACGAAGCAGATGTCCTGACTGTCGGGTTTGTCCGCGACGATCAGCCCTTCCTCGGTCGCCAGCCGCCGCACTTCGCTCTTGGGCAGGTCGCCGAGCGGGAAGCGCAGGAACTCGAGCTGGTCGGTCGTCGTCCCATAGAGGAAATAGCTTTGGTCGCGCGCCGGGTCGCGGCCCTTCCAAAGCTCCACCCGGCCGTCCCGCACCACGCGGCGGACGTAATGGCCGGTCGCCAGGCAATCGGCCCCAAGCTCGCGCGCGAAGGCGATCAGGTCGACGAACTTGACCCCCTGGTTGCACAGCGAGCAGGGCACCGGGGTGCGGCCGGCGGCATATTCGTCGGCGAACCGGTCGATCACGCCGGTGCGGAAGCGGCTTTCATAGTCGAGCACATAATGGGCGATGCCGAGCCGGTCGCAGACCGTCTTGGCGTCGTAGATATCCTGTCCGGCACAGCATGAGCCGGAACGTTTGACCGCTTCGCCATGGTCGTAAAGCTGGAGCGTGACCCCGACCACTTCGGCGCCCGTTCGCGCGGCGAGCGCCGCGACGACGCTCGAGTCGACGCCGCCCGACATGGCAACGACGATGCGGGCGCCGCTGGCACCGTTTCGGAGGTGAAAATCGGAAAGCATGAAGCGATCTTTACTCCAAATTCACCCTGTCCGGCTAGAGCGGTCGGCCAGTGGGAACAAGAAGAGGGGCCAGGCTTGTCGCGAATCGACTGGGAGATGACGGCGGCATCGGAGACGTCGCTCGAGCTCGAGGAGCTGCTGACGGCGTTCGGAAGCGTGGCCGCGGCCGGGCCCGACCGGCAGGTGGCGATGGCCCAATTCCTCTCCGGGGCGGAGGGATGGCGGCAGGCGAGGGAGACGCTTGGCGGGACCTTTGCCGGACTGGTGACGCGGCGGTCAGGGTTAACGCCGGAGCAGGATTAGTGAAGACGATCGTTACCAGCACGTTTCAACGTTTCTCAAGGCCTTGTGTTTAATCAAAGGTCATCGACCGCAAATTAACGTGAGTGAGATTTGGATGCTCGAAAATCAGAAAATCAAGCCCGCGCAGGTCATCGGTCCGCTTGGCGAATCGCTGACGCTCGACTCGCTGCCCCCGCCGAGCACCACTCGCTGGGTGGTTCGCCGCAAGGCCGAGGTCGTGGCCGCGGTCGCGGGCGGTCTGCTCAGCGTCGACGAGGCATGCCAGCGCTACACGCTCAGCCTCGAAGAGTTCACCAGCTGGCAGCGCGCGGTCGACCGGTCGGGAATGCCGGGCCTTCGAGTCACTCGTATCAAGCATTACCGCGACCAATATGAGCGCCAGCAACGCTATTAGGTTTTCGGAAAGTCAGGGATTAACTGCGGGTCCGGCCAGCGATGGCTGGACCCATTTTCTATTATGTTCCCTGCACTAGACAGAGCGTTCTTTATCCGGAACAATCCCCCTGCATCACGCGTCTTGATGCCAGAGGACGGCCCGCATCGAACGGGGCGTCACGAACAGGAGGAACGCAATGCTTACTTGGATCCTGATTATCATCGTGGGCGGCATCTTGGGCTGGCTTGCCAGCATCATCATGCGCACCGATGGACAACAGGGCATCTTGCTCAACATCGTCGTCGGCATCATCGGTGCCATTCTCGGCGGCCTGGTGCTTGCGCCGCTGCTTGGTGGCGGTTCGATCACCAGCGGTGACTTCTCGCTGCCGAACCTTCTGATCTCGCTGCTTGGCGCGGTGATCCTTCTGGCGATCGTCAATCTCGTTCGCCGCGGGTCGGTCCGCTAAGCGGCAACGCGACGCAGACTAGAATAAAGGAAGGGGCCGTCCGGAAGACCGGGCGGCCCCTTTTCTTTGGCGATTATGGATTACAAACCATAATCATACGATAGTCGCGCCGGCAGCAAAGGCGATACAGCCGCAACCTGAAAATGCGATAATCACGGTGCGCCATATATTGTGATTGGCGCGGCTGACGCTTCCCCCCCGTCTAAGCGAGCTGACTTGGTGGCCGACAAGCCACGTCACGGCCATGAAGAGCGCCCAGTTGATTGCAATAATCGGCCAGATTGGAAGCGCCGGCGCTGCAAATGCAACCACCACTAACGAGAGCGAAACCACGACCGAGATGACCGCGGCGTAGATCACCAAGCGCTGCCTATCGTGAAGCACTTCGCTGCCCCCTAATCCGGCTTTCTCGACCGGCTTTATGCCTCAGTGGCTTCCCCACGCGTTCGTCGAACGCTTCGGATCGTTGTCTCGCACTGCGTCACTACTAATCGCCTTTTCTTTATTGGAGCTCGAAGCTCATCGACAGGCTGACCTCGAGGTCCTGGCTTCCCGGATCGATCTGGGTCTTGGCATCGGCGGCCATCGCCATCTCGCCGCGGCCGTACATCGGCATCGGCGGCCGGCTGAAACCGCCGCTCTCACTGACCGACAATAGCCGCACCACGCGCATTCCCAATGATCGGGCGTAAAGCTCGGCGCGGGCGCGGCCGACGCCGAGCGCTCTGGTCCGCGCCTCGTCATAGGCCGCCTCGGGCTTGTCGATCGTCAGGCTCGGCCCGTTGATCTGATTGGCGCCCTCGGCGACCAGCGCATCGAGAATCCGCCCGGAATTGCGAATGTCGCGAAACTTGATCGAGACGTTGTTCGACGCCTGATAGCCGGTCAGCACCGGCGGCTGATTGTCCTGATAGCGATAATCCGGATTGAGGTTGATCGAGCTGGTCTGAATGTCGCGGTCCGCGATTCCGGCGCGCTTCAGGGCCGCGCGCACCCGTTCCATCCTCGCCGCATTTTCGGCGATGGCCGCGGTGGCGGTCGAGGCGCGCGTGACCACCCCGGCGGAGATGATCGCGAGGTCGGGCACCCGGCTGACGGTGCCGGTGGCGCTGATGTCGAGACGGGTTCCGGCGAGCGGACGCGCGACCGCGACGGCGTCCTGAGCAATTGCCGCGGTCGGTGCGAGCGTGGCTCCGCCGACCAGCAACGCTATCATGATCTTGTGCATCTTTCTATCTCCCTGACGCAATGCATCGCGCCGCAGGTGGCTGCGACGCGATGGCTTGTTGCTGAACGAATTTGTTTCCGGTTTCGCCAAGCCCGCTCCAGCCCGCACCCCCACCCGGTCACCCATGCAGAATACCTAGATGGATGGCCGGGTGGGGGCGCGGGCCGGGATAAGTCGCTCTAACCTAACGCCGGTTGCGCAGGATGATCCGGTAGAGGAACAGGATGATGAAGGCGCCGACGATCGCGGCGATGAAGCCCGCCGCTTCGCCTTGCTCGTACCAGCCGATCGACTTGCCGATGAACCCGGCCAGCAGCGCGCCGGCGATTCCGAGCAGGATGGTGATCAGGCAGCCGCCCGGATCCTTGCCCGGCATCAAAAGCTTGGCGATTCCGCCCGCCAGTAATCCGATGACGATCCAGCCGAGGATCCCGTAAGTTTCGATCATGCCCCTATCACTCCTCTATTGCGTGCCCATCTCTGGACCATGCGCGGCCCATTTTGGCAAGAACGGCCGTCCGCCGGGACGTTTCCACCGTTGGTCGAAAAAGGCTTTTGCACTATGGCGCGGGGGCGCAGTTGCGCCGGGTGCCTTATAAGCGTAACACAGCGTTGGCATGCCTGATATGGCGACAAAGCGGAAAGATGCGGCGATGAACCGGGAAACGACGATGTATGGGTCCGACACGCTGATCGTGGTCGACCGCTCCAAGCGGCGCCGCAACCTCATCATCGCGGCAGTGGCGATCGTGGCCATCCTAGTCGCTGCTTTCCTATTCTTCGGGCGGGGTGACGGCGATGCCGCGGCAGCGGGCGGCGCTGGCGGGGGGCGGCCCGAAGGGCAGATCCCGACAGTGTCGGTGGTCGTACCCGGACGAAGCGACGTCGCCCGCGTCGTGACCGCCTCGGGCGCGCTTGCCGCCCGCCGCGATCAGCC
>JALYQH010000047.1 GCA_030855945.1 Pseudomonadota bacterium
CGCTCCTTCATTTCGCGCGCGGCCTTGTTGGTGAAGGTCACGGCGAGGATCTGGCTCGGCCAGGCTTTGCGGGTGGCGATGATGTGGGCGAGGCGCGCGGTCAGCGCGGCAGTCTTGCCGGTGCCGGCGCCGGCCAGCATCAGCACCGGACCCTCGGTGGTGAGGACCGCCTCGCGCTGGGGCGGGTTAAGTCCCTGTAAGTAAGCGGGCTCGGGCGTCAAAGCAGGGGATTCGGGCACCGAGTCGAGGTAGGAGCGACGGAACAGAAGGGCAACCGGAGTCTCTTGATTCTGGATCCCGGCCGGCACGCCGGGATGACGATTTCGAAGCATTCGCTTCAAAAGAGTCAGTTATCGCCGATATCCCCGTTATCCACAGGCTTGAGGCTGTAGATTCCGCTTTGAGCGACTCGGGGCGGGGTTCATAAGGAATGGGTGATCGGGACGGAAGTCCCAGCCTCCCCGGACGGTCGGCAACGACAGGAAGGTGAGGAAGGGACGGAAAGTCCGATCTCCACCGGCAGGCGATGAGGAGGAACTTCGGTTCCAAATCGGACCAGCCGGAAGAGGCGCCGGAAGAGCCAGTCTTTCTTGCGCGAACGCGGTTCTCTTCGGAGAGCAGGCGACGCGAAAGGGGATTGGTCCAAGAAGGGCCGCGGAAGAGAACGAACCCGTCTTCGGATTGGGATCGATCTTCGGAAGCGACGCCTGAGCTGGTGAGCCAGGATCGAGGAGCAGGAGACCTTCGGGTTCCCAAGCTGACGAACACCGGCAGATCCTTCGCTCGGCGCAGATGGGGGCTGGCAGCAATGCCGGCCCCCATTTCTGTTGTGCGCCGCCGACAATTGCGATCCTTTGCATCGAGCCCATGGGCGGACTCAACGTCCCCCCTTGAGTGCCGCCCGGTTCGTGGCCTAGCGTGCGGTCCGAGTGGGGAATTGCACCGATGATCATCCCGAACCTGATAGCAACAGCAGCGGCAATCGCTCAGTCGATCGCGGCGCCGCCAACACACGCTCCCGCGCCGGGCATCAGTGAGCGGACTCGTCCGATCGGCGGTCTAGCAGGCCTGTTCAGCGCGGACGATTATCCGGGCGTGGCCTTACGGCAGGGGGCGCAGGGGGCCGTCGGCTTCCGGTTGACGGTGTCGCGCGACGGGCGCGTGTCCCGGTGTGACGTCACCGGCAGCTCGGGATCAGCGAGCCTCGATTCGTCGACCTGCGCGATCCTGCAGCGGCGGGCACGGTTCGAGCCGGCACGCGACGCAGGCGGGAAGCCGGTTGAAGATCTGTTCTCCGGACGCATCCGCTGGGAGCTTCCTGAACCGGAGCCGCTCCCCGTGAAAAATTTGCTAGGCAGCCTTGTCTTTTGATCGGTCCCAGGCGGGCCGATCTTGACGGAACCCTGCTGCGGGTGATTCGGAACTGATCGGCGAGCCAGCGCACTGGACCGCGCCAGGCCGGTCAGTCGGACCATCCCGGAACGGCGGTGCTGGACGCATTGCCGTTCCGGGGGCTTCGCCTCAGTCGGTCATGCTCGCGGGAACCTTGCCGCCATTGGCGGCGAGCTGGCGCATCACTTCGCGATGAAGCCAGATGTTCATTTCCGCGCTGCCGTCCTTTTCGCCGGTGTAGCCGAGCTCGCTCGCCAGCTCCTTGCGGTTGTCGAGGCTCGAATCGAGCCCCAGCAGCTTCATCAGGTCGACAATCGACGTCTTGTAGTTGAGGTCGGGATTGCCCTTCGCCGCGGCGATGCCGTTCAGGGTCTGCTCGACATCGACGGGCTGGCCCGCCTGCATGTTTGGCGCGGGCGCCGGCGCGGTGGCCGTGCCCAATGGCGGCCCGCCGGCCATACCGGCGGGGATTTGCGGACGGCTTGCCGGCGCCTGTTCCTTGCGGCCGAAGATGGCGTCCTTGATCTTTCCGAAAATGCTCATGGACTTTGCTCCTATGCCTCGAGGTTATGCTTGAGGTCGCGCATCTGATCGTGGCCGCTCTTGACCGATCCGTAAGCGCTTTCGACCAGGCTGCGGGACTCCGGGGACAGATCGTCGTCGGCCAGCGCGGCCTCATATTTGGCCTTGATGTGATCCTCGCCGCGCTCGACCTCGCTCACGATCGCCTTGTCGTCGCGCGAGACGACCGCGGCCTTGAGATTGAGGAAGCCGCGGTGCGCGCCGGCAAGCGCGGTGCCGTCATCCTCGGGCTCGCCGCCGAGGCGGCGGACTTCGGCGCGAAGCTGCTCGGCGACCGATGAGCGCTCGCTGGCGCGCGCCGTGAACAGCTCGGCATATCGCGGAGATTCGACGGCTTCGGCCGATGAGCGATAGCCGTCGACGCTGTCGATGGTGGTTGCGATGAGCGAGTTGAGGGTGCTGATGTCGTGGCTGGCGTGGGTCATCGTTTACTCCGAAAAATCTGAGGATAGCCTGGGCACAAACGCGCGGTGCGACGAGAAGGATGCGCGACCCGTCGCCGGAGGCAAGCCGTTGAAAGCTTGCGGCACCAGGCCTTGCTGGCCATAAGCCCGGGCATGAACCGTGGTTTGCCCCTCGTCGCGCTGGCCGTCGTCGCGCTGGCCCATCGGCCCGGTTTTGCCGCCGGGCCGCTTGCGCCGACCGGAAGATGGGTCGTTGATTTCGCGGCGCATCAATGCACGGCGGCGCGCAACTATGGACCCGAGGACAAACCGGTCGACCTGGTCCTTAAATATTCGCCGACCGGCACGGTGATGCAGCTGGCGATAATCCGCGGTGGACGGACCTGGGACATCGGCCAGTCACCCGTCACGATCACGCTCGATCGAGGCCCGCCGATCGACGCCAGCCTGCTATCGTTCAGCCCCAAAAAATCGGACAAGCGCGTCGAGCTGATCAACCTGCCGATCGAGACGTTCGCCGCCGTTCGCCAGGCAACGAACCTGTCGATCTCCGGGAAGGGCCGGGCACAAATCAGTTTCGCGCTATCCATGATGACCCCGCTAATGAGTGCGATGGACACGTGTCTCGCCGACCTCCAGGAAGTGTGGAATGTCGGCGGGGCAGGCAGCGCGAAAGTCAAGCAGGCGGCCCAATCGAAGTCCGGCCTCGCCTCCTTCTTCAATCCCAGAGACTATCCCGGCGACGCGCTGTCGCGTGGGCAGTCGGGAACAGTGGGTTTCACGTTCCTGATCGACGAAACCGGTAAGATCGCCGACTGCACGGTCATCGCTACCAGCGGCGTTGCACTGCTCGATTCGCAATCGTGCGCGATTTTGGTCGAGCGAGCGAAATTCAACCCCGCGGTGGGAATCGATGGAAAGCCGGTCAAAAGTTCGTCGATCCAACGAGTTCGCTGGGACCTGGAATAATCGTCGTTGCGCCGCGAAGCCGCCGCTGGCGCGCGCGAATCTAAAGTTCTGCAGCACCTCACCGCTGGCGCCGGTATGCGCCGCGCGCTAGCGTCGCCGGAGACGCGACCGATGGGGACCACGACATGATGTTTCGAAAGCCCGCGCGATGAGGGTGCGATCGAGCTGGACGGTGCTGATTGCGCTTGCGCTCGGGCTGCTGCTGGGGGCGCTTTCGGCGCGCGCCGGGGACGGCTGGCGTGAGCCGGCGGTGCAGGTCGCCTCGACGGTGGGCGGGCTGTGGCTCGACGCGTTGCAGATGACGGTGGTGCCGCTGATCGTCGCGCTGCTGGTCACCGGCATCGTCACCGGCGCCAACCACGTCCGCGCCGGCGGCACGGCGCGGCGCGCGATCATATGGTTCGTGACCATCCTCACTGGCTCCGCCATCCTCGGCGCGCTGGTGACCCCGCTGCTGCTTGCGCTGTTCCCGCTGCCCGAGGCGGCTGCCGCCGCGCTGCGCACCGGGCTGGCGGCGGTCGACACCAGCGCGACCGAAGGCGTCGTGCCGGGTGCGTCGGAGCTGATTCGCAGCTTCGTCCCCAACAATGTCGTCAACGCCGCCGCCGAGGGCCGCATTCTGGCGCTGGTGGTATTCTCTTTGCTGTTCGCCTTCGCCATCGCCAGCCTGCCCGACGAGAAAAGGCGGCTGCTCGGCGGTTTCTTCGATGCATTTGGAGACGCCCTGCTGGTCGTCATCGGATGGGTGCTGTGGGTCGCGCCGATCGGCGTGTTCGCGCTCGGCTTCACGGTCGGAGCGGGGGCAGGGGCGGCAGCGTTGGGAGCGGTCCTTCATTATATCACGATCCTCTCCGCGGTGGGCCTGATCGTCATTATCGTCGCTTATGTCGTCGCGCTGGCGGTGTCTCGGTGGCCGGCGCAGGGCTTCATGCGCGCGATGTTCCCGCCGCAGGCCGTGGCGATCTCAACCCAGTCGAGCCTCGCCTCGCTACCGGCGATGCTGGTCGCCGCCGAAGCGCTGCGCGTGCCCGAACGGGTGCGGGACATCGTCCTGCCGATGGCGGTGGCGCTATTCCGGCCGACCGGCCCGGCGATGAATATCGCGGTCGCGCTTTACGTCGCGCACTGGCTTGGGATCGAGCCGAGCCTGTCGCAGATCGTCGCCGCGACCGCGGTGGCGGCGGTGATGAGCTACGGCTCGGTCAGCCTGCCGGGTCAGATCAGCTTCATCACCTCGATCGCGCCGATCGCGCTGGCGCTGGGCGTGCCGATCGCGCCGCTGGCGCTGCTGGTCGCGGTCGAGACCATCCCCGACATCTTCCGCACGCTCGGCAATGTGACGATGGACGTTGCGGTCACCGGCGCGGTCGGGCGGGGTGAGCGGGAGGAGGTTGTTGATGTCGAGGCGGGTGAGGGCCTCGCAACAAACCCTTAACGTCCGGCGATCTGCCGGACCTGGTCGGCGTAGAGCCGGCCGACGGGCTGCTCGCTGCCGTCGCTGAGGCGCGCAATCCACCGGCCCGATGGATTACGGGAAAAGCCGGCGATATAATCGCGGCGGACGATCGCCGAGCGGTGGAGGCGGACGAACAGCGCCGGATCGAGCCCGTCCTCGAGCGCGGCCATCGAATGGTGGATCAGCCAGCTTCGCTTGCCGACATGGAGCCGCATATAGTCCCGCTCCGCCGAAACACGGTCGATGTCGCGCGCGGAGATGCGGACCAGGCCGCTGAGATCGGACGCCCAAAATTCCTCGAGGTGAGTGGTTGCCGGAGCGGCGTGGGGCGCGCCGGCCTCCTCGCGGTGGGCAAGGAAGGCGCGGGCCCGCTCGATCGATCGGATCAGCCGCGCCGAATCGGCCGGCTTCATCAGATAATCGACCGCCGCAACTTCGAATGCGGCGACCGCGAACTGATCGAAAGCGGTGACGAACACCACCGCTGGCGAGCGCTCGAGCCGCGACAAAGCGCGCGCGACTTCGATCCCGTCGAGGCCAGGCATGGCGATGTCGAGCAGGACGAGGTCGGGCTGATGACGCTCGGCAAGCCGCACCGCTTCGTCGCCGTCATGCGCGGTCCCGACCAACGTGGCACCGTCGATGCGCCCGATCAGCAGCGCCAGCCTCTCCGTTGCAAGCGGTTCGTCGTCGGCGACCAGGATCCGCAGCGGTGCGTCAGTCATCTTTGTCGATCTCCTCATCGAGCGGAAAGGCGAGCGACACCTGATACCCGCCGGCGATCGGGCCGAAGCGGCAGTCGGCGCGGTCGCCATGGTGCGCCTCGAGGCGCTGGCAGACGTTGACCAGACCGAGGCCTGTGCCTTGGTGAGGTTGACCGGCGGCGGGGATGCTCGCCCCGGCTTCGGCGAGGCGGTTGGTGACGTCGACCTGCATCCGTCCGCCATCGAGACGCCGGGCCGAGATCGTCAAAAGCATCGGATCGCGAGTGGCCGACACGCCGTATTTGATCGCATTTTCGACCAGCGGCTGGAGGATCAGCGCCGGGACGTGCGTTCCGGCAAGGTCGTCGGGGACGTCAATCTCGACCCGCAGGCGCTCGGGGAAGCGAACCTTCTCGATTTCCAGATAGAGCCGCTGCAGTCCGATTTCCTCGGAGAGGGTGACGTTGGCCGACGGGTCTAGCGAGAGGCTGGTGCGGAAGAAATTCGACAGCGCCATCAGCATTTCCTCGGCGCGGTCGGCGTGGCCGCTCATCACCAGCGACGACAGGCTGTTGAGGGTGTTGAACAGGAAGTGCGGATTGACCTGATAGCGCAGCGCGCGGACCTGCGCCGCCTGGGCCGCGGTCTCGGCCTCGGCGAGGCGGCGCTCGGTCAGGCGGGTGCGATGCTGCTGGGTGACGGCGATGAAGATCGCGCTCCACGCCGCGAACAGGAAATACCAGGTGACCGTGCCGTCGGCGATCAGCCGCGGCAATTTGTCCTTGATCAGTTGCTCCATCGGCGGAAGGTTGACCTCGAGCACGTCGCGATTGCCCTGGACGATGCGGACATTGCTCCCGCGCTGGACGATCGCGACGCCTTCCTGGGTCGTGATGGAAGATTTCTCGGTCGACGGCATTTGCCTGGTCGCGATGCGCAGCGAAACCAGCGACAGCACCACCGCCGCCGGAAGCGCGCTGATTGCCGCAACGATCGCCATTCGCTTGACGGTCGCGCCGCGCGCGAACAGCGCGAGAGCGACATAGATGAGCAAGGTCAGTGCAACGCCGAGCAGGGCGTTGAGCAGCCGCATGCCGATGGCCGAGACGGCTTCCTCGGCGGGACCGAGCATCGCGCGGAGCAGGACGGTGACGAGATAGAATAGCCAGAAGCCGGCGATCGAGCGAAGCGCGAGCGGCCAGTCGGCGAATTTCGCGCGCCACCGGTGGCCGCGCGAGCCGTCATCAAGGGTCGCTTGCTCCATCCTGCGTTCTTGCGCGAGCCCGGCGCCAATCGCAATCGGGCAAGGAGGCATTGGCAGAAGCGGCCCGCCCGCCGGTCGAACGGACGGCGGGGGAAGCCCCGGAACGAGCGCGCGCGCCGTCCGTTTGCGAGGCAAGCAACAATCGGAGATGATCATGGCCGACCCCACCAAGCAGGACAATCCGGCACCGCGCGGGGCGAGCGAGCAGCGCGCCCCGGAACGCGAGCTCGAGCTCAAGCTCAAGAAGAATCCGTCCGACGAGGACGCCAAGGTCGATGTCGGCAGCGACGAATCAATGGATGCCTCGGATCCGGTCTCCGCGACCGCGCCCGGCGGAAACGAGCCGGCACCCTCGTCGGGCTTCCCCGAGGACAAATAACGCGGAGCGCGCATCTGCGCCCAAATATCGTGCTCAAGATGACACAGCCGGCGGATATGTCGGCCGTCCTTTCTTTTTATGTTGCGAGCGTGACTCCCCTCTGATTCATTGATGAATGGGGGGTGGGAAAATGGTTAAGCGTTTGGAAACCAGCGCGGCCGCATGATCTCACCTGGGCAAGAGGAGTCGAGATCATGACGACGAGAACCAGTCAGCCTGCCGGTGGCGCGCTGCTGATTTCGGAAATGAAAGAGTTTGCTGGCTTTCCGAAGTCGACGCAGCGCTACATTCGCCGATCGCTCGACGTCGCTTTCTCTCGCTCCGATCCGCTTGGCACCTGGGCGCGCGACGATGTCGAAGCGGCCTCGATCGGCGCGCAAGCCCGCTTCTACAAGCAGCTCGATCATCTGCGGCTGCAAATTCCCGACGACAGCGGGCTCGACATGATCGAGCCGTTCCTGGGTATGCTGGTGACGCTATCGGCGTTCGACCTCGGCCAGGACCGCCTGCCCAACTTCGCCGCTTATCGCTTTCTCTACGAGCGGCTGCTCGGCGCCGGGGTGCGGCCGTGGCTTCCGGCGGCGTTCTGCGCGGCGTCGGCGCTGCCCCACCTCCATCCCGAACGGCGCCGCGGCCTGCTTCAGTCGATCAGCGAAAGCGCAGCGACCGCGCCGGGTTGGTCGACCCGCGAGCCGATATTTTGGCCCGAATGGGTCGAGAAGATCGACCTGGCCGCCGCTGCCTAAGCAGGGCCGGGCTGGCTAACCACCGACGGAAATAGCCGGGCGAGCGCTTCGACGCTCCCCCGTGCGCTTTTGTGGTGGACGAAGGTGCCGCCGGCCTCTTCCCATTTCGCGCGGTGATCCTCGCGGTCGTCGACCAGAACATCGCCCCTGCTCATGTGGCGATATTTATCGCGCGCCATGCAGGTGATAATCGGAACGCCGGGAAAATGCTCGGCCGCCCAACGGACTTTCTGCGGCGCGGCCCAATTGCCGAGCGGAAGGCCGGTGAGGATCGTCGGGCGCAGGTGCGCGACGGCGTCGAACAACTCCCGGGCGTCGGGCATTTCCGGAAGCGTCGCGTAAAAGCCAGGCGCGGCGGCGATGCGCTTCCAGAATTCGCGCCGCGAGTGGCGCTGCTCAAATTCGCGCGGGCTCATCCCGAGCACCTTGCGCGCGCCGGCGTCGAAATCGGCAAGCACACCGTCGCAGTCGAGGAACAGATGCATCGTCAGAAGCGTGCCGGCTCGAGCTTGACCGCGATCGGATCGTCGAACCGCGTCCAACCCTCCTGGAGCAGATCATTGCTTTCGCGGGCGCGGCGGCCGCTGGCCTTGTCGAGCGACCAAGTGATGTGGAAGGTCCATCCGTCGGGCCGGTCGCTCGTTCCGTCGATTTCGAGCACCATCGCCTCCAGGCTGTCGCAGTCGTCGGCATGACCGACGATCATAGCCTTGACCGGTTGCGGCAGCGGCTGGTCCTGGGCACCGGTGGCGAGCGTGACATGGTCGGCGACTGCGTCCGCATAAAGCGGGGGGAAGCGCGCCAGCAACTTCTCTCGTTGCTCGCGGTCGAGCTTCCAGCCGATGACCGTTCCGGGTTTCGCCATCCGCCTTCAATCGCCGCCGCGGCGCTAGGTTCCCAGTCGCTCGACGAGATCGATCGCGAATTCGCTCAGCGTATCGTCGCGCGCGCCGAGGATGACGATGCGGTCTCCGGGAAGCGCTTCGGCGAGCAGCGCCTTGCCGATGGCGGCGCGCTCCGGGAGATGGACGGCGTCGCCGCCGGAATCGCGGATCGCGCCCGCGAGCCAGTCCGAGCCGCGCGACCGGTCGACCGTCCCGCCCTGATAGACGGGATCGGGCAGATACAGCCGGTCGCCGCCGCGCAATCCAGCGGCGAAGGTATGCGCGAGTTCGGCGCCCATCTGAGCGAGCGGTCCGAAACCGTGCGGCTGGAACATCAGCAGGAGGCGCCCGGGCTGGGCCGTGAGGGTAGCGAGCGTGGCGGCGATCTTGTCCGG
Source organism: Pseudomonadota bacterium (assembly GCA_030855945.1). Taxonomy (GTDB): domain Bacteria; phylum Pseudomonadota; class Alphaproteobacteria; order Sphingomonadales; family Sphingomonadaceae; genus Sphingomicrobium. The sequence continues at coordinate 9,176 of JALYQH010000047.1, forward strand.
GTTGTGGCCGAAATCGTCGATCACGGTCACGCCGCCCGCAGTGCCGACGGTTTCGAGCCGTCGCTTAAGCCCGGCAAAGCGCGCGAGAGCGGCGACCGCCTCGCTTAGCGGCAGGCCGAGCGCATGGACCGCGCCCAGCGCAGCCAGTGCATTCTGGGCGTTGTGGCGGCCCGGCACGGCGAGACGGACTTGATGCTTTTCGCCCGAAACCACGACATCGAAGGTGGCGCCGTCGGGTAGAAGCGCGAGGTTTCGAGCACAGAGGGCCGCACCCGGAGCGTCGAAGCCGAACCCGACGACGCGGTCGGAGGGGAGGCGGTCGGCGAGCTGGCGCGCCTCCGGGTCGTCGAGGTTGACCACCGCCTTTCTTGCCGCGCCGAGGAAGTCGCCGAAAAGGGTGCGGAGCTCATCCATCGACTTATGGTCGAGGCTGATATTGCCGAGCACCGCGACGTCGGGGTGGTAGAGCGCGATCGAGCCGTCGCTTTCGTCGACCTCGCTGACGAACAGCTCGGGGTCGCCGACCAGCGCAGAGGCGAAGGGGGTCGATGGCGAGACGAAATTCTTCATCACCGCCCCGTTCATCACCGTCGGCTGACGGTGCATGGCGTGGAGCATCCAGCCGATCATCCCGGTGACGGTCGACTTGCCGCTGGTGCCGCCGACCGCGATGCTGGTGTCGGCAGCGTTGAGCAGCTGGGCGAGCAACCGCGGGCGGGTGAGGTGGGCA
>JALYQH010000052.1 GCA_030855945.1 Pseudomonadota bacterium
GGGCGGAAGCGGCGGGGGCGGCGGCATCGGCACCGAGGCGCGATTGCTGTCCGGCGGTCTCACCCGATCGGACTATCGCCGGCTACGCTCCTATAACGCGCCTGAAGGCCGCGCGCGGCTGGCAATCATGGTCGGGACCAGCGGGCGCGTGACCGGCTGCCAGATCGCCAATTCGAGCGGTGATCTGGCGCTCGACTCGGCGCTCTGCGCGATTCTCGCGCCTCGGATGCAATGGGCGGCGGCGCGCGACACAAGCGGCACGCCGATCGAAGTCCGTGTCTATTATATCGCGACCTGGGACCGCGGCTGATTTAGCGCGCCGCGACCCGGCCGAGGTTGGTTGCCGCCAAGCGCGCCTGGTCGCGGCCGTAAATATCGTCGTAGAATACCGTCGAACTGTCGCTCGGTACTGCCGTCAGATAAGCGAGATAGACCGGCACCGGCTGCTCGAGATCGACGTGCTGCTCGGGGTCGCCGCCCTTCTGCACCTTGAGCGCCTCGCCGTAGAGCCATTCGGCAAGGCGCGGCGCATCCTCGAGCCGGACGCAGCCGCCGCTGAACAGTCGCGCATCCTCGAGCAGCAATTCCTTGTTGGGCGTGTCGTGGAGATAGATGCCGGACTTGTTGGGAAACATAAACTTCATTCGCCCCATGGCGTTGCCCGGACCCGGCTTCTGGCGGACGCGAATCTGGGTCGTTCCGTCGGCCACCGCTTTCCAGTCGATCGTCGACGGATCGACCGGCGTCGCATCGTCGCTCCAGTCGGACAAAACGACATAGCCCTGCCGCTTGAGATAGGAGACGCCCTGCTCGACCACATTGGGCGCAATCCGCTCCGCGGCGAGATCTGGCGGCACGTTCCAATAGGGATTGACCGCGGTGTAGCGGATCATCGCGGCCATCATCGGCGTCGGCTGCGTCGGCTTGCCGACGACGACCCGCATCGAGTCGACCACCTTGCCGTCCTCATACATATAGAGGCGCTGCGCCGCGGTATTGACCAGGACATAGCGGCCGCTCGCCGGCAGGAGCCGAATGCGGTCGAGATTGAGCCGAAGCCGGGCGGCGGCGGCTTCGTCGCCGCGGTCCAGCGCTTCGGCGAGCGACGAACGGAGGCCGGAATAGCCTTCGTGCATCCATGGCATGCGGTCGAGGAAGGAATTGAGCGAACCGGTGGCGGCCGCTTGGCGGAGCAAAATCCCGACCTGCGGCGTCGGCGGCGCGGCGGCGCGATCGATGAATTGCCATTCGCTGCTGGGACCGACGCGGCGTAGCGCGGCGACGTAGCGCAGGAACGCTTCGCTAAGCATGCGGTCCGCGCGGGCGACGTCGGCGCGGTCGCCGCTCTCGGCGCGGCGAACCGCTTGTTGAAGCGCGCGAATGTTGAACTGGGCGGGGCGAAGCCCGTCGAGATCGCTGGTGGCGAGCAGCGTCATCAGGCGATGCGCGGGCTCGGTCTGCCCCGCGGCAAGCCAGATGGGCGTATTGCCGCGCGCATCGTAGAATTCGGCGATGGCGGCCGCGCCAATCCCGGTGGCGGCCACGACCGGCTCGAAACTTGTCTGCGCCGACTGGGCCGGCGACAGGGAAAGCGCGCTTGAAAGCAAGGCAAGCGCGGCAAACCCCGCCGGCCGCGCGAAGCGGCCGGCGGGACGCGGAGACCATCCCTTAAGAACAGTCCCCAGTAGCATTAGCCGCGCTCGCCGCTGCCGACGGGCGTGTTGTACATCGGGGCGGGCATCGTTCCCGACGGCGTGCCCTGATAATATTGGCCGTTCTGGACATAGCCGTCGGCACGTCCGTCACGGTCGTTGTCGGCCCAGATCGCACCGGCAACGCCGCCCACGGCAGCGCCGATCACGGCACCTTCTAGGAGGCCGAGGCCGGGAATGACCGCACCAGCGGCGGCACCGAGCGCGGCACCGCCAAGGGCACCAGTCGCAACCGTGCGAAGCGTCGGATCATAGCCCTGCGGTGTACCGGCATAATATTGGCCGTTCTGGACATAACCGTCGGCATAGCCGTCATTATTATTGTCGGACCAAACCGCCCCGGCGAGACCGCCGATGCCGGCACCGATGGCGGCGCCTTCGATCAGGCCGACGCCCGGAAGCAATGCACCCGCGGCGACCCCGGCGGCTCCGCCGTAAGCAGCACCCGAGGCAACGTCGCCAGCCATGCGGTCATTGGTCGCGCAAGCGCCGAGCGACATCGAACTGGCGAGCAAGGCCGCCATCATAAACTTCTTCATCAAATTTCCTCCAACCTGTTGGTTTCAGCTGACCATGCCCCGGGACCGATATTTCCCCCGGCAAACGGCGCACATGTCACCACTCCCAAACGTCGCGCATCGCGAAGCGTTCCTGACCCGTTTCGATTCGGGTCTAATGAACCGCACAATCGCCGCCCCTCGCCCTCTAATCTTCCACTGGGGCCGCGGTCGGATTAAGGTCGCGCGATGAACCCGACCATCTATCACAATCCTTTGTGCGGCACCTCGCGCAAGACCCTCGAAATCCTCCACGCCGAAGGTGCCGATGTCATAGTCATTGACTATCTCAACGCCCCGCCCAGCCGCGCCGAGCTCAAGCGGCTGTATGCTCGCGCGGGAATGACCCCCCGCGAAGGATTGCGGGCCAAGGAACCGATCGCGGACGAGCTTGGGCTGACCGGGGCCGGGACGAGCGACGACGCCATCCTCGATGCGATGATGGCCCACCCGATCCTCATCAACCGTCCCCTGGTCGAGACAGCAAAGGGCGTTCGGCTATGCCGTCCGCAAGATCTGGTTCGCGAGATATTGTGAGCGGCCCGCTCGATCCCAGGCTGCTGCTGCACGGTTATGCCGCGGGAATTTTCCCGATGGCGGACAGCCGCGACGCCGCCGACGTCTTCTGGGTCGAGCCACGCCACCGCGCGATCCTGCCGATCGATCGTTTCCATTGTTCGCGCTCGCTTGGCCGCAGGCTGCGCTCGGGGCGTTTCTCGGTGACCCGCGATACCGCCTTCGCTGCCGTCCTCGCCGCCTGCGCCGACCGCGCCGAGACCTGGATCAGCACCGACATCGAGCGCGCCACGCTTGGTCTCCATGCAGCCGGGCACGCCCATTCCATCGAATGCTGGGACGCCAATGATCTTGGGAAGCCCGCGCTGGTAGGCGGACTTTACGGGGTCAAGCTGGGGCGAGCCTTTTTCGGCGAATCGATGTTCAGCCGGTCGACCGACGCCTCGAAGATCGCGCTGGCATGGCTGGTCGCGCGCTTGAAGCTGGGCGGCTTCACCTTGCTCGACTGCCAATTCATGACCGGTCACCTCGCGTCGCTCGGCGCGCGGCAGGTCAGTCGCGAAACCTATGCCGGATTATTGTCCTCGGCGCTCGGAACGGGCGGAGGTGGCGGCGGAGGCGCCGCGGGCTCGGGCGACGCAGGCTCGGGTGACGTTCGATCCCTCGCCGGAGCAGGAGAGCGCCTGGGCGCGGCTCTCCCGCCCGAATTCGAAGCGCTCGACCGGTTGCTCGAGGCCGAAGGGCTGGCCGGTGCCGCCGGACCTTCGGGCCAGCTCATCGCGCAGCTTTTGGGCCAAACGTCGTAGACCGGATGCTCGACGACGTTGAGCGACGGGCTTTCCTTATAAAGCCAGCCGGAAAAAACGCGGCGCCAGCGATTGTCCGCCTGCTCGACGTCGAGCTGGACGAACGCGCCGGTCAGCCGCTCATTCTCCCATGGCGCGCTGGCCTCGCACGCCCGCAGGCGAACCACCGCATCACGCACGCGAAGCGCCTGCCCCGGCCTCAGCCTAATATCGCGGACGATGCCGTTGCGCTTGTTGAGCAGCCCCAGGACCGCAACTCGCTCGGCCATCGGGGTGACTCCGGCGACGGGTCCGGCCGCGCGGGGCACGTCGACGGTGACGGCGTTCGCGACATTGACAGGGGGCGAGTCAGGACCCGCCTGGTCACATGCGCCAAGCAGCAGCAGCGCTGCGGTCGGGACTGCTAAAAACGCTCTCACCGTCAGTCGGGCTTCCACGCCTGATAGTCGCCGGTCGCCGCCGCCCTGACCCCGCTCGAGCGCAGCGAGCCAGATGGGCGATAGGCGGCGTCGGTGCCGGTGATATTGGGCTGGGGCGGCTGTTCGAACGAGCGGCGCTGCGGCAGCGCCTCGTCGGGCAAGTCCGCGATGGTGCCGCGCAACCACGCGTTCCACGCCGGCGGCACTCGGCTGCTATCATTGCTGCCGCTGTAAATCACCCAACGCCGCGCAGGATCGTCGCGATGCTTGAAATAGACATTGCCGGCCTCGTCTCGGCCGACTTCCTCGCCCTTGCGGTGCGAGAAGATCGACGTGCCCCATGAGGCGCCGTTCCACCAGGTGAATGCGTTTGCAAAGAGACCCATGTCGCTGCCGCCTTTGCCCCGGCTGGCGCGGCGAGGCAAGGCGCGATGCGCCTTGTGGAGGAAGGCGGCGCCAGCCCGGCTCAGCGGAGCTGGGGAATTAACGTGGCCACTCGACTCGCGCCCCGGGACCGATGCCGAGCTCGGCCGACCGTCCCCCGGCAAGCTCGAGCACCGCGCCCACCGGCTCGCCCGAGGCAGCGGATTCGAGCGACAGCGGAACGGTGTTCGCTTCGATACGTGCGATCGTCCCGTCGGCGCGGATGAAAATCATGTCGAGCGGGATCAGCGTGTTCTTCATCCAGAAGCTGGTCATGACCGGCTCGTCGTAGGGAAAGATCATGCCCCGGTCAGGCGCAAGCGACTGACGGTTCATCAAGCCCTGGGCCTGCTGTTCGGGCGTCCGCGCGACTTCCACAGTGAAGCGGTGCATCTTGCCATTGCCAGTGGTGATAGTCAGCGGCACCTGCTCGAGCCCGGCTGGCGAGCGGTCGACCATGGTCGCATTGCCGTTGGTCGGCTGACAGGCCGCGAGCGCCGCAGCCAGCAGCGCGGCGGCGGCGCGGGCGATCAAACGACGCGGATTTCGACCGCGGTAAGGCCCTTGCTTCCCGCCGCGATCCGCGCCTCGATCCGCTGCAGCGGAAGGAGGTCCGCCAACCCGGCAACCCTCACCGTCTCCATGTGGACGAAGATGTCCTCGGGCGTCGGCTCGGCCGAATCGGCGCGAACCAGGAAACCGTAGCCCTTGACGCGATTGAACCATTTCACCTCCACCGGCTCATAAGCCCCGGCGGCCTCGACCAGCACCGCGCGATCGGACCGTATCGTGCTACCATGGAGCGACCGAGGGGGGATGGGCAAGGCCGTCGACAGGTCGATCGTCGAAATAGTGAGTGCCTGGAAGCCGCGTTCCTGCCGCGCGGCGACGCCATCGACGGTCGCGCCTTCGGGCAGACTGCGACGGTCGTGGCCCTTGAGCACTGAAAAATGGATGAGCACGTCGCCAGAGAGCTGCTCGTCGACGACGAAACCGAATCCGCGCGTCGCGTCGAACCATTTGACCCGCCCCGCGAAGGGAATTTCGTCGCCCGCCGGTTTGGGCTGGGAGTACACCGACTCGGGTCCACTACGCGCATTATCTGCCGAAAGTGCCTCGGAGGGCGCGGACGCGAGCGATTGGGCCACCCGTCATATTAACATGAACTACATTGTCGTGAAACCGACTTAACTCAATTCAAGCAGCTTGGTGAAATCTTCGCCGAAATCACCCACGCTGCCCGGCGCAAGGTTAATAATGCGGCGCGAGAGGTCGAACTCATGCCCCGCGCGAAGCATCGCCGCGAGCGCTCGGTCACGGGCCTTGGGATCGGGCCGTTCGAGCGCGAACGGGCCGAGCCGGCGCCGCCGGGCGAAGCGCAGCGCGGCCCCCACCGTCTGCCCGGCGACTTCCTCCTGTGCGGCGCGGCCATCCTCTTCGCCTACCCCCGCCTGACGAAGCGCCATTGTCACCCGACGCCGGCCGAAACCGCGCTGGCCCAGGGCGCGCGCCTTGCCGAGGGCATAAACCGCGTCGTCGATATAGCCGAGGGCGGCCAAGCGTTCGGCCAAGCCTTCGACCGCGGGATTTCCGGCCCCCTCCCAACCGCGTTCACGCAGCTTCCGGCGGAGGTAGGCCGCAAGC